>WQUE01000233.1 GCA_009785885.1 Actinomycetes bacterium | reverse complement strand
CGCCCTTGCAGTGGCACGAATAGAGTGGCTCCCGTGAGCGTGGACGGTACCCTGACCCCAGAACAGCAGGCTTACAACGCGGCGTCAGCAGGGAAACGCTCGGACGCGATCGCGGACGCCGTTCGGCGTGGAGTGCCCAACGCGTCACATCTGACTCTCCTGGACTACGGCTGCGGGCCAGGGCACATCGGGCTGCGACTCGCCGATCATTTCGGCACGGTGGTGATGGTCGACAGCGACCCGGCGGCGGTAGAACTGGTTCGGGCGACGGTGGCTGACCGGGAGAACATCACTGTGGCGGTGATGGACGCCTGCAGCGACAACGCGCCGACACCGCACGCAGACGTGGTCGTGGCGAGCCTGTCCCTGCACCACGTCAGCGACGTCGGCCGGGTGCTCGACGGCCTGGCACGGGTGGCACCCGGTGGACGCCTGTTCGTGTTCGACATGGACTTCGACGGTGGGGCATACCACGCCGCCGAACCTGAGTTCGCCCACATCGTCGGTTTCGACCGTGCGGGGTTGGTCCGCACGGTCACTGCCCACGGCTACCAGGACGTGACAATCGGCGACCTGTGGGAGAGCACCAAGTGGATCGGCGGCCGCCTCACACCGATGAGCCTGTTCCTGCTCACGGCCACCGTCCCGGCCTCACCGGCCCACAAGCTGGTTCACCACAGGCCGGGGATCAGCCGTGCGGATCGGTGCTGATAGTCGCGGTACGCCCGCCCGAAGATGTCGGTGAGCAGGGCCTCTTCCGTGCGGATGCGGTACGCGTACGCCGGGACGAACAGCACGACAACCACCGTCAGGGTTATCCAGTTGCCCATCGCCAAAGCCGCACCCCAGAAGATCAGCATGTCCGACAGGTACCCGGGGTGACGGATGCGGCGGTACACCCCGTCCGTGACGAGGCGGTGTTGGTCGGTTTCTTGCAGCGTACGGGTGAAGAACCGGCCCAGCGTCGTGAACGCCCGGTAGCGTACGACCAGCCCCACGATCCCCAGGACCACGCCGATGGCGCCGGCCACTGGGCTGCCGATCCGTCCGCATCCCCACCAGTTCAGAAGCGGTGTCAGCGGGATGATCACGAACGCGACAGCCATCGCGACGGAGACGAACGTCGTGCTGCCGCGGTCGGTGTCGCCCCGGCGCATGTCCCGTGCGCCGGCGACCCGGACGAACCGTTCCAGGACGAAGAACCCAGCCAAGACCAGGTACGCCCCGACGGCCCCCACCCACAACCACCCGGTCATGATGCCCCGCTGCCTCGACCGGCCTGACCCGGTACCGACGAGGGCGCAGCCAGGTACTCCGCCAGCAGCCCGCACTCGTCCAGCAGCTTCAGCAGCGTGTACCGCGAGCGGTAGTCCTTTCCGCAGCGCAAGGACAGGTCCAGCAGGTCCGGGCCGATCCCCTCGTCGTCGGGCGTCATGTCCCCGTGCAGGGTCCGCAGGGTGTGCTCGATGTCGGCCTGCGGCGGCATCGCCTCGATGACGGCCCGGATCTCCGGGAACCGCGCCTGCGCCACCCGAATGCGGCGCTCCTGCTCCTCCCAGGTGAGGAAGTCCTCCGGGTTCTCGCGCATGATGGTCCGCCCGCCCTCTTCGCCGAAGGCGCGGACCATCCACCTCTCGCGCTCTTCGCGGGAGATGCGGTTCCGCTGGATCTGCCCCAGATCAAGCAAGGAGAGGTCCTCGCTCGCGAACCGCCGAAACAGCGGCCACACCAGCAGCGTCGCCACCCCGACCGCGGCCCCGTGTTTCGGTGGGATCCTCCCCCGCTGCACCAGTTGCATCTCCCAGTACTGGGCGATGTTGTGCTCGATCGACGCCGCCGCCCGGGAGTGCCCGATGATCAGGATCGACAGCCCCGACAGGATCAGCGCCTCGACCAGGGCGCGCATGCCCGTCTCCGTCTTGCGGGCGATCTCGTCCACGTTGTCGAGGATCTTCGCGGCCGCTCCCATGACGAGGGACGCGCACACCGGGCAGTACGGTTCGCCGTTGATGATGGTGCCGAGCAGCCAGTCGGCGTTCGCAATGTACTTGCCGAGCACGTCGCCCGCGCCCGACGCGGCCATCGCCAGCGGGGCCGTGGCCATGACATCCAGGTCGCACACGATGATGTCGGGGCACACGCCGGCGCGCTGGATCTTCACCCGGCGCAGCAGCAGCGGTGCGACGACGGACGTGTAGCCGTCCATGGACGGCGCCGTCCCCACGCTCACGAACGGCAGCTTCGTCCGGGTGGCGTTGATGCGCGTGATGTCGGTGACGGAACCGGACCCGACGCTGATGAGGAACTCCGTGTCCGGCAGGATCGACAGCAGCACCTCGCCGCACGCCGTCTCGTCCGGCAGCATCTCGTCCTCCCGGCGCACCACGCACGGGATGACCTCGAAGCCGGCCCGCACCAGGGTCTCCTCGACGGACCGCCCGGCCACCTCATATGTGATGTCGTCGGCGACCAGCACGCAGCGCCGTCCCAGCCCCCGCGCCTCGATGAACGACGGGACGCGGGCAAGCAGGTCCTTGCCCATGTAGATGTCCTGCGCGGGCTGTTCGTGGTGACAGGCGCAGTCGCATTCCAGGCCGGCGAGGGTCAGGCGGTCGTTCTCGTCATAGCTCACCGATACGGACATACGCGTGCCCCCGTTTCGTGTTCGGCCTGGTGCTGGCGCCGATGATACGGCGAGCCGCACACCCGCCACAAACGCACACAGGCCGCGTCAGATCACGTCCCGCAGCACCGGCCGGGCGGCGGCCAGGACGGCGGCCTTGGCGTCCTGGGGCCCGACGGCGGACCGGGCCAGGCCGGCGAGTTCGCGGCACTGGTCGAGGGTGTGGGCGGCGAGCACGGTGCGGACAGCCCGAACCTTTTGGACGGCCATCGACAGACTGGAGGCCCCCAGCCCAACGAGCACCAGCGCGAGCCCCGGATCGCCCGCGGACTCCCCGCACACGCCGATCGGCCGGCCCGCCTCGGCCGCCCCCCGGCACGCCGCCGCGATCACATCCAGCACGGCCGGCTGCCACGGGTCGAGCAACTCCCCCAGCTCCCCCGCGAGGCGGTCCGCCGCCATGGTGTGCTGCTGAAGGTCGTTCGTCCCCAACGACGCGAAATCCACCTCCGCGAGGATCTGGCGCGCCCGCAACGCCGCCGCCGGGACCTCGATCATCACGCCCACCTTGGGAATCCCGGCCGCGCGGACCCGCTCGGCGAACCACGCCGCTTCGGCGGCCGTCGCGACCATCGGCGCCATCACCGACAGGTCCGCACTGGTCTCCCGGTACGCCGCCGCGAGCGCCGCCAGCTGTGTGACCAGGATGTCCTCGCGGGCCATGCCCAGCCGAAGTCCGCGCCGTCCGAGCGCCGGGTTCGGCTCGGGGCCGAGATCGGCGAAAGCCAACGGCTTGTCGGCGCCCGCGTCCAGCGTGCGGATCGCCACGTGCCGCGCCCCGAACGCGCGCAGCACCGCGGCGTACGCGGCCGTCTGCTCCTCCACCGTGGGTGCGTCCACACGGTCGAGGAACAGGAATTCCGTGCGGAACAGCCCGACACCCTCGACGGCGTCCGCGGCGGCGACCCTCGCGTCCGTGAGCGTGCCGATGTTGGCAAGCAGCGCAACGCGGTGACCGTCCCGGGTCGCCCCGGGGGCGTCGGAGGACGCCAGCACGGCGGCTCGCTGGTTCGCCCGCGTGCGGAACTCGGCGCGCTTCGCCGGCGTGGGGTCGACGACGACCTGGCCCGTGCTCCCGTCGATCGCCACGAACGTGCCGTTCTCGACCACCAGCCCGGCCGCCTGCACGACCGCGGGGATGCCGAGGCCGGACGCCAGGACCGCGGCGTGCGACGTCGGCCCGCCCTCGACCGTCACCAGCCCCAGGCACAGGGCGGGATTGAGCAGGGCCGTCTCCGCGGACGCCAGGTCGCGGGCGACGACGATGGACGGCACGGTGAGGACCGGCAGTCCCGGCTCGGGCAGGCCCCGCAGCCGGGCGATCACGCGGTCGCGCACGTCCAGCAGGTCGGCGACCCGGTCGGCCATGTACCCGCCGAGCGACAGCAGCAGGTCGGCGTACTGCCCGACCGCGTCGTGCACGGCCCTGGTCACGCCCGCGCCGGTCCGCAGGGCGTCGTCGATCGTGCCCGCCAGGCCCGGGTCGCCAGCCATCATCGCACCGGCCTCCAGTGTGGGTTTCGCCTCGTCCGGGGCGCGATCCTGGCGCCGGCGCAGGCCCTCGGCCACGTCCCGCAGGGCCTCCCGGACGCGGCTCGACGCCGCCGACAGCGTCGCGGGCGTCGTCGGCGGCTCGGCCGGGTCGGGGCCGACCGGACGTGCGACGACGGCGGCCGGGCCGACGGCCACACCCCGCGAGACCCCGATGCCCGTGATCATGCCGCGTCCTGGTCCCGGGCGGCGAACGCTTCCCGCACCCCGTGGGGTGTCGTGGCGGCGCGGGCCACACCGAGCCGGTCCGCGTCCGACAGGACCTCGGCCAGTTCGGCCATGAGGTCGATGTGGCCGTCGCGATCCAGCGCCGCCAGGCCGATCACCACATCGACCGGGTCGAACTCGCCGTTGCCGAACGTGACCGGGCGGGCCAGCGTGACCCAGCTCAGGCCCGCACAGTTCACCGCGGGCGAGGGACGGGCGTGCGCCAAGGCGAGGCCTGGGGCGATCACGATGTAGGGGCCGAGCGTCTCGACCGTCGCGATCATCTCATCTACGTACGCAGGTGCCGTCACACCGGCCGCGGCCAACGCCTCACCGGACGCCCGGACGGCCGAGCGCCAGTCCGCGGCGTCGACACCCAGGCGGACCGCCTCGTCGGGAAGCGGAAGAGTCATGCTTGCCTCGATTCACGGCACGGCGCTCACATCGCGTGCCCGCATGTCAGCCTAGAGCACCTGGCCGCAACGTCCGAGGACGTGCCGACAATAATCCGCCCACATCGCCACCCACCGCTCACGAGACCGTCCGCCCTTGACATCGGCGCGCGTGGCGACAAGAGTCGGTCCATGAAGACCCCGTTGTCGCAGATCAGGGCTGCCCATCCCCTCGATCGGGCGGCGGTCGCGACCGCGATCGCGATCCCACCCGTCGTGGTCCAGGCGTTGGGGCACGGCCATGCCGGTGCGGCGATGGACATGGCACCGCTGGCCCACGCGCTGTTCTCGTCCGTGCTGCGGCACGATCCGGCCGACCCCGCCTGGGCGGGCCGCGACCGGTTCATCCTGTCCGCCGGCCACGCATCCCTTCTGCTGTACACCCAGCTGTACCTGACCGGCTACGGCCTCACGCTCGACGATCTCGCCCACACGCGCACCCCCGGCTACCCCACGCCGGGACACCCCGAGCGCGGTCGCACCCCCGGCGTCGAGATGACCACGGGACCGCTCGGCCAGGGCGTCGCCGGCGCGGTCGGCCTGGCGCTGGCCGCCCGCCGGGAGGAGACGCTGTTCGGCCGGCGCAGCCGCCTGTTCGACCCGACCGTGTGGGTACTCGCCGGCGACGGCTGCCTGGCCGAGGGCGTCTCGGCGGAGGCGTCGAGCCTGGCCGGCGCCCAACGTCTGGACAACCTCGTGCTCATCTGGGACGACAACCGCATCATGATCGACGGCACGACGTCCGAGGCCAACGCCTCGGACGTGCGCGCCCGCTACCGGGCCTACGGGTGGCGCGTGCTCGACGTGCCCGACCACCTGGACGTGGACGACATCACCGGCCGTCTGCACGACGCGACGGAACGCACCGGACGTCCCACCCTGCTGGCCGTGCGCTCCGTGATCGGCTGGCCCTCGCCCGCCCACCAGCGACGGCCGTCGGCCCACGCCGGCGCTTTCGGCGAGGCCGATGTCGCCGCGATCCTTCAGGGCCTGGGCTTCCCCGCGGACGCGACCCTGGCCGACCTGGTGCGCGACGACGTCCTCGCGCACTGCCGCCGGGCCCTGGTGCGCGGCGCGGAGCTGCACGAGGACTGGGACGACCGGGCGTCCGCGTGGCGCGTCGTCCATCCCGCCCCGGCCCGGGCGCGGCACCGGGCGTGGCGCGGCCCCGACCCGGCCGAGATCGACGCCGCCCTCGCGTCCGTCCCGGTGGGCACCCCCGCCCCGACCCGGGCCACGAGCGGGGCCGTCCTCGCGGCGCTCACCCCGTCCGGACGCCTGTGGGGCGGCTCCGCCGACCTGCCCGCCTCGACGAACACGGTCGTCCTGGGGACGCTCGCCTCGGCGGAGGACCCGGGTGCCACCCTGCGTTTCGGCGTCCGGGAGCACGCGATGGCCGGAATCCTCTCCGGGATTGCGCTGCACGGCCTGTGGCGCCCGTACGGTTCGGGGTACCTCACCTTCAGCGACTACGCGCGCGGCGCGATCCGGCTGGCGGCGCTCATGGGGCTCCCCGTCGTGTACATCTTCACGCACGACTCGGTCGCGGTCGGCGAGGACGGTCCCACGTACCAGCCGGTCGAACAGGTCGCGTCGCTGCGCCTCGTGCCCGGGCTGGACGTGATCCGCCCCGCCGACGCCCGCGAGACCGTCGCCTGCTGGCGGCGCCTGCTGAAGCAGCCCGAGCGCCCCGCGGCCCTGATCCTGTCCCACCAGATGCTGCCCGTGCTGCCCGACGCACCCGACGAGGACGTGCAGTGCGGCGGCTACGTCACCTGGAGCGCCGGCCGCGATCCGGATCCGCTGCTTCTCATCGCGACCGGCAGCGAGGTCGCGTTGGCCCTCGACGCGGGACACATCCTCGCCGGCCGGGGCCGGAGCGTCCGCGTCGTCTCGCTGCCGTGCGTCACCTGGTTCGAGGAGCAGCCCGCCGCTTACCGCGACACCGTGCTGCCGCCGACGGCACGGCGCCGCATCGTGATCGAGGCGGGACGGACGACCGGCTGGTGGCGGTATGCGGGACTCGAAGGGGCGGTCGTCGGCGTGGACGGCTTCGGCGCCTCGGCCCCGGGGCCGGACGTGCTCGCCGCGCACGGCGTCACCGTCGAGCACGTCGTCGCCGTCGCGGAGAGCCTGGGCCGGCCCACGTGATCAGACGGCCTCCCGCAACCAGGCCACCCACTGGTCCGTGCCCTCGCCGGTGCGGGCGCTCACGAGGAACACCTGGGCGCGCGGGTTCACGCCGCGGACGTTCGCGAGGAACAGCCCCATGTCGAAGTCCAGGTGGGGCAGCAGGTCGATCTTGTTCACGACCACGGCATCGACGCTGCGGAACATCACCGGGTACTTCAGCGGCTTGTCCTCGCCCTCGGTGACCGAGGCGATCATCGCGCGGCGGTGCGCGCCGACATCGAACTCCGCCGGGCACACGAGGTTGCCGACGTTCTCGATCAGCAGCAGGTCGAGTGCGGAAAGATCCAGCCGCGCCAGGGCGTGCGCCACCATCGGGGCGTCCAGGTGGCACTCGCCGCCGAACCCGTCCCCCGTGTTCAGCAGCGAGATCTGGGCGCCCAGGCCGCGCAGGCGGTCGGCGTCGATCGATGTCGCGATGTCGCCTTCGATCACGCCGCACCGCACGTCGTCCCGCAGCGTGGCCAGGGTCCGGGCGAGCAGGGTGGTCTTCCCCGCACCGGGCGAGCTCATCAGGTTCACGGCGACGACCCCGGCGGCGTCCAACTCGGCCCGGTTCGCGGCGGCGGCGGCGTCGTTCTCGTCGTAGATGCGTTCCAGCACCTCGATGCGTTCCCGGCCGGTGTCGTAGCCCCTGTGGTCGCCGATCAGCGCGGCCCGGGTGGCGTCCTCGCTCAGCAGCGGGGGGCGCACGTGCTCCCCATGCTCGTCGTGCACGTGCGGGTGGGTGTGGCCGGCCTCGTCGTGGTCGTGCTCGTGAACGGTGCCGTCATCGTGGCGATGGAAACGCCCCATGGTCGTCCTCCACTTGGATCGCGGTGACCATGAACTCTTCGCCGCTCACGAGGTCCACCGACGGGCTCGCACAGGAGCCGCATCTGAGTATAGGCAGATCGGTCAGCTGCGTTTCGGCGCCGCAGTCGCCGCAGACGAGCACGCCGGGAATGTGCCGGATGACCAGGCGGCTTCCGGCCAGATCCGCGTCTCGGGCGACGACCCCCCAGCAGTGCTGGAGCGTCGCCGGGACGACCTGACGGAGCGCGCCCACGTCCAGTTCGACGACGGCCACGAAGCGCCCGCCGGCGGCGCGACGCACGATGCCAGCGATGGAGCGGCACAACGACAGTTCATGCATGGCGGTGCCGTCCCGCGTCCAGGCGCCGTCCGGCGACGGCCGAGACTCCCACCGTGAGCAGCGCGCCGAGCAGCAGCGCCGCCCCCTCGCCGGGCGCCAGCACACCCAGTTGGGTGCCGACGGTCACGGCGCCGACGGGCACGCCGAGCTGGGCGGCCGCGAGAAGCGCCGCCGACAGGGGCAGCCCGGACAGGGCGGCCACGGCGTGCGCGGCGAGGGCCCCGCCCGCCAGCGCGACGCCCAGCACGATCATCCGCGGGTGCGTCCCCAGGTCCCGCAGGTTCAGCGAGGCTCCCAGCCAGACGAAGAACACCGGGCCGAACAGGCCCTCCGTCAGGCCGAACAGCTGGCGGGCCAGCCGCCGGGGTGGACCGACCGCCGCGACCGCGAGGCCGAGACAAAAGCCGGCCAGCATGATCGACACCTGCACCGTCTGCGCCAGCGCGGCCAGCAGCAGCAGGATCAGCAGGCTGACGCGCAGCTCCAGGGCGAAGTCACGGTCCTTCGACTTGTCGTGCCACCGCGGCAACCAGCCCCGCCGGTCGGCCAGCCGGAGCAGCACGAACACGGCCGCCGCGCACGTGATCACCAGCAGGGCGCCGAGCGCGGCTCGGCCCGCGTGCCCCGGTTCGAGCACGAGCGGCAGCGCGACGATGCAGGCCGCGTCGGCGATCGCCACCTGCGGGATCAGGCGGGCCGGCACGGGTCCGGACAGCCCCAGGGACGTCACCACCGGCATGACGACCGCGGCGGACGACGAGGCGAACAGTACGGCGTACAGGGCGGCGTGGCCCGTGCGGAAGACCCAGGCGACGACGAGGCCCAGCATCGCCGCGGCGGCGACGACGGCCACGAGGCGCACCAGTGCGGGACAGATCCCGGCCACGAGCGTCTCGTCCCGCACGGGTACGTGGGACCCGGCGACGAACATCACCATCGCGAAACCGATGTTCGCCAAGAAGACGAGCGTCGGCTGGTTCGGGTCGATCCAGCCCAGACCCGTCTGCCCGACGACCACGCCGGCGGCGAGTTCGCCGACGACCACCGGGACGCGCCACCGGTCCGACCACGCCAGCAGCGGCCCGCACAGGCCGACGGCGACGATCAGGGCGAGGGTGGCCAGGCTCATGACGGGCCTCGCCGATCGGCCCGGGGCATCACGTTCGCCATGTCCTCCACGATAGGCGCAGGTGTGCCAGGCGGGCCCGGGAGTCTCAGCTCAGCTGAGCTGGGGCCACCGCACCTGACCATGGCTGGACGGGACGGTCACAGGGTGCGTTTCCCGACACTGTCACTTGGCGGGCCGGTCGGTCGCCGCCGCGATCCGGTTCGGCGCGTTGTACACGTACGCGCTCACGTTCCCGTCCGGGTCCGTGTGGGAGGCCGGCGCGGCGCCGCTTCCCTGATACGCCTGATACGCGAACGTCTCCGTCGCGCCCTGGGGACGGCGCCGGTTCCGGGGAGGCATGGGCCGTGGTCGCCGGGACGAACCCGGCCACCAGCGCCGCCGCCGTGACCGGCGCCGCACCGAACCGCACGCCGCGCCGCACCGCCAGCAGCCTTTGCGGCACGCCTTGCCACAGCGGGTTCCACCACGACGCCGCATGGCGCGGGCGATACCGCCCGGGCCCCGCCGAATGGCCGACGTTGACGCACACCACCACCCCGGCACCCAGGCTCAACGCCCCCAGGAGACCCAGCACGACCACCCGGACGATCACAGCCGCCGCATCCGGCAGCGCCAGCGTCGCCCACCACACTCCAAGTCCCGCCGCCCCACGACCAGCGACACCATCAGCAGCGGCCCGTACAACCCCCCGACGCGACGCCAGGCCGCGCGCGTCCACACGTTCACACCCGCCGCAGGTCGGCGATTCCCCGGGAAAAGCCGGGAGGCCACCGGTCTCGTCACCCCCTACGAGACCGGTGGCCACCCCACCGCCGACCCGGCATCGGCCGGGCCGGCC
>WQUE01000232.1 GCA_009785885.1 Actinomycetes bacterium | reverse complement strand
CTCGAAGCGGGCCGCGCCGCACAACGTGATCGGCGATACGGCGAAGTTCCTCGCCCAGGTGAAGAACGCCGACCCGCCCGCGCCCGCGTTCGCCTACCCGCAGCCGGGCCAACCCAGCTCCGCGGTCGCCGCCGGCACGCCCGCCTCCCGCCTCAATCTCACCTTGTCCAACCTGAGTTCGCCCCACTGGACCTGGGACGCCGCCTCGGGCCGGTGGCTGCGGTTCGAGGGCAGCAAGCCGGCGACAGTGGTCGGCGGCGCGCAGCTGTCCGCGGTGAATGTGGTCGCGCTGAGCGTCCACGTGTACAACACGTCGTACAAGGACCCGGCGGGCAACCCCGTGCCCGAGACCAAGATCGTGGACTCCGGGACGGGCGTGATCGCCTCCGGCGGCAAGACCCTGCCGATCTCCTGGTCGAAAGCCTCGGATCAAGCCCAGATCGTCCTCACGGACGCCTCGGGCGCCCCGGTGACGCTGACGCCGGGCACAACCTGGGTCGAACTCGTGCCGACCACCGGGGCGATCAGGCCGATCGCCTGACGGGTTCCCACCGGGAGTCCACAGCCGAAGACCTTGTCGCCACGCGATTGGGCGGTTGTCTTCCATGATAGAATCGTCCGAATGGACCAGCGAGACCCGGGCGCGGGCATACCGTCGCCCAGCCACGAGCCGGCGCCGGGACCGTCGTGGTCCGTGCCCGGTGGTTTCGGTCCGCCCCCCGACCCGCCGCCCGCACCGGCATCGCCGCGGGCCCGGCGTGCCCTGATCGAAGAGGACACACCGACCGCTTCCCTGGCCGTCCCGCCTCCGGTTCCCGCCGCGCCCCCCTGGCCGCCCGCCCCGCCCGCCTTGCCGCCGGCCCCCCCGGTCACCGGGGTTGACACCCCACCGGCCGCACCGCCCCGCACACCGCACCGTCATCACAAGGCGCGGAACACCCTGATCGTGCTGCTGTGCGTGCTGCTCGTCGCCGCGGCGGCCCTGACGGTGGGCTACTTCAAGCTGAACGGCCGCCTGGACCACGTGAACCTCGACCAGTATCTCGGCGGCGACCGTCCGTCCCAGAACTCGTCGCTGTCGGAGGTGCGCTCGCCCGGCGACCCGTACGCCGGCCGCGCCATGAACATCCTGGTGCTCGGCTCCGACTCGCGCGCCGGGGCGAACGCGGGCGTCTCGAACGACGTCAACGACGGGGAGCGATCCGACACGACGTTCATCGCGCACGTGGCGGCCGACCGGACGCGCGTCGACCTGCTGTCGATCCCGCGGGACACGCTGATCACGATCCCGGCGTGCGTGTTCCCGGACGGTTCGAAGATCCCGCAGGCGGGCTGGACGAAGCAGAAGTTCAACTCGGCGTTCGCGTACGGCTCGACCGGCAAGGGCACGCTCGCCTCGGGCGTGGCCTGCACGATCCGGGCGGTCGAGGCGATGAGCGGGGTGCGCATCGACGGCTACGTCGTCGTGGACTTCGCGGGCTTCGTCCAGATCGTCGACGCGATCGGCGGCGTCGACCTGTACCTGCCGTGCGCCGTGAAGTCGGCGGAGGCGAACAATCTGAGCCTGCCCGCCGGCGTGAACCACCTGGACGGCGAGACGGCGACGAACTATGCGCGTGCCCGGAAGGGCGTGGGGCTCGGCGACGGGTCGGACCTGGGGCGCATCCAGCGCCAGCAGGTGCTGTTCGAGTCGATCGCCCACAAGGCGCTCGGGCTGAACTTCTTCACGAACATCGGCACGCTGTACGGCTTCGTCGGCTCGGTCGCCGACGCCGTCACGACGGACCTCGGCTCGGTCGTCCAGCTGGCCGGGTTCGCCTACTCGCTGCGCGACATGAACGGCGCCGCGATGACGTTCGCGACGATCCCGTACAAGGACGCGGGCGACGGTGCGAACGTTCTCCTGGACCTCGCCAAGGACAAGCCCTTCTGGAACGCGCTCGCGAAGGACACCCCGCTCGCCGACGCGGTCAACCCGCCGGCGGCTTCGCCGTCGGTCACGCCGTCCGGCGGCGTCCCCACCACCCCGGCACCGACGCCGACGGACGCGGCGCCCACCGAGCCGCCGCCCGTCGTCGTGACGGGGCCGTCCGGCACCATGACCTTGCCGCCGGGTGTCCTGTCCGCCCCGGCCGGCCAGTGCCACTAGGGAGGCTGAACCCATGCCCCGCTCAGGACGTTCCCCGTTCCGGCCGGTCGCCCTCGTGGCGGCCGGGTTGGCCGCCAGCCTGCTGTTGAGCGGGTGCGTGCGCCCCGCGCCGCGTCCGGGCCCCTCGACCACGCCCACACCGCACCCCTTCACCACGCACACGACGCCCTCAGCGTCGAGTTCCACGACGACGTCCCGTCCCGGCGCGGACGCGTTCCCGCTGCCGACACCCAAGAACGTCTACACCGAGGCGACCTCGCCCGACCGCTCGGCCGGGGTGGGGGCGACCACCGCGAAGGTTCCCGGCATGGTCGTCGCACCCGGCGGCGGCTTGAACAGCTACCTGACGCAGAAGGTCGACTGGGCGGACTGCCCCGGTACCAGCGACGCCGGCGCGCCCCTGCCGACGCAGTGCGCCTCGATCCTTGCGCCCCTGGACTGGACCAAGCCCGACGCCCAGGCGATCACGCTGTCGATGAAGATGCTGCCGGCGACCAAGCAGCCCGCGCTCGGCGACCTGTTCATCAACCCCGGCGGCCCCGGCGGGTCCGCCAAGGACTACGTCGACGCGTTCGACACCACCGGCCTGGAGCAGTACCGCATCATCGGGCTCGACCCGCGCGGCTCCGGCGACTCGACGCCCGTCGTGTGCGGCACGCCGGAAGAGACCGACGCGTACTTCGACCTGGACGCCTCCCCGGACGACCAGGCCGAGCGGGACGCGCTGCTGGCGGCGACGCGGGCGTTCGCGGCGGAGTGTGCGGCGAACTCGGGCGAACTCCTCGCGCACATCAGCACGATCGAGGCCGTCTACGACATGGAGATGGTCCGCCGCCTCCTCGGCGACTCGGTTCTCAACTACGTGGGCGTCAGCTACGGGACGTTCATCGGCGCCGTCTACACCGAGCTGTACCCGCAGCACGTCGGCCACATGGTGCTGGACGCGGCCGTGAACATCACCGACAACCAGACCATCCCCCAGTCGGCGGGCTTCGAGGTGTCGTTCCGCGAGTACGCCACCTGGTGCGCGGGCACCTCCTCGTGCGCGCGCTCGTTCGGCACCAGCGCGGACGAGGTCGTCACCGCGCTGAAGGCCTGGCTGGGCCGCCTCGACGCGTCCCCGCTCGCCGTCGGGAGCCGCGAGTTGACGGAGTCGCTGGCGGTCACCGGCATCGCCATGTTCTTGTATCTGGGTGCGGACGTGTACAGCCAGCTCACCGCCGCGCTGCAGTGGGCCGTCGCGCGGGGGGACGGCCAGTACCTCCTGCGGGCGGCCGACGCCCTGAACGGGCGCAACGACAAGGGAACGTACGACTCGCTGGCGTACGCGTTCCCGGCGATCATGTGCCTCGACTCGGCCGACAAGGGCATCGCCGACGCCTGGACGCAGTGGGCCACCGATTCCGCCGCCTACCCGTTCTTCGGGACGCTGATGGGCCCCGGCCTCGTGTGCCCCGTGTGGTCCGTGAAACCCGCCCCGCAGATCGACTTCTCCGGCGCCGGCGCCCCGCCGATCGTCGTCATCGGCGGCACCGGCGACAACGCCACCCCGTACCAGTACGCGCAGTGGATGGCCGACAAGCTCACCTCGGCCGTGCTCGTGACGCGCAACGGCGTCGGGCACGGCTCCTACGGCCAGGGCAACGCCTGCGTCGACTCGGCCGTCCGGGACTTCCTCGTCGCCGACGTCGTCCC
>WQUE01000231.1 GCA_009785885.1 Actinomycetes bacterium | reverse complement strand
CCTCCTGGGCCGGCACGGCGGAATCTGGCATGGTTGTACCCTCCTGGGGTTCGTGGGTTGTGGATCGGCCCGCGCGCCCGGCGCGGGTGGACATGGGAAGGCCCCCGGCACCGGGTCGGTGCGGGGGCCCTTCGAGGTTGCCGAAGCTGACTAGTCGGGGTCGAGGGTGACGGGGCGCATGGCGTCGAGCTTGTCCAGGAGGTAGACGGGGGCGACGGACCAGACCATGCCGTCCGCTTTGCGAACGAAAACCTCCGAGCCTCCACACGGAATATCGGAAGGATCGAATCGGTCCGTTTCGCGGAATCCGATGAGGTAGTCCGTGTCGTCCTCGAAACCGTCGCCAACGACCAAACCGCGGGCTGCCGCCACGGCCATGTCGGCACGAGCGCCGATTCGCGCCGCTTTGACAGCTTCGCTGTAGGAGGTGATCACTTCGGTTTTCTCTCTCGTTTCGGCTTGTTGGCCTGCTTCCACGCTTGTATGCTGGCTCGTTCCTGCTGCAGGGCGCGGATCACGACGCGCGTGTCGTAGTGGCCATCGTAGTCGGTCGGGTCCAGACTTGCCAGAATCGCGTCGTAGTGCGCGATCTGCGGCGCGTTGCGGATCGGCGTCGAGTTCGATGTCATCCCCTCGAATCCGGCCGAGCGGATTCGCGTCGGGCAGCAGGGGCGCCGCGCCGTCGTCTTCATGGAGGTGCCCGTCGTCAAGGCGATCGCCGACGCTGCGGCGACCGTCGAGTCGACGTGCGGGCCGATGGTGTGGTTGATGGCCACCGCCGGCCCCCGGATCGGCGAGGTGTGCCGGATCAATGTCGGCGACGTGGACAGGGCGCGTGGGCGGATCCGGATTCACCAGACGAAGAGCGGCACGCCCCGGGACGTGCCGGTGGCGGTGTTCGTGGTCGACCAACTGCCCCTCGACGACCGGCCGCGGGCCACGCGCACGGGGGCGCAAGTTTGACGCGTCCGAGCATCGTCCCTTGTCGTGGCATAATGCGTCAGCATAGATCGTTTCGGGTACAAATCCGGTACAAATCCGGTACAACCCGACCAGCGTCTTAGCTTGTCATCATGGCTTTTTCCCTTGTCAATGACAGTTCAACTTGTTCCCGGACCATCGCGCTGGACGTAGCCAGACGTAGCCAGACGTAGCCAGACGTAGCCGACCAACACGGCTCCGACTAGGTGATATCGCGTATGACTAGGGGTGGGCGCAGACGGACTTGAACCGCCGGCCACCTCCTTGTAAGGGAGGCGCTCTGCCAACTGAGCTATGCGCCCGCGCGCCAGGGCGCACATCGTCATTCTAGTGGCGTGCCCGCCCGGGTCCGTCCTCGAAAGGAGGCTGGGCACGAGCAACGGGGCCCCGGCGCATGGCTGGGACCCCGTTGACGCGTTGCCGTTGCCTGCGGCGAAGGCGCGATCAGGCGGCCGGGCCCTCGATCACCGACGACGGGTTCACCGCGACGCTGATCTTGCGCGGCTTGGCCTCCTCGGCGACCGGGATGGTCAGCGTCAAGACGCCGTCGGTATACGACGCGGCGATGCTCGCCAGGTCGAGGCCGCTGCCGAGCGAGATCTGGCGGGCGTACGTGCCGTAGCTGCGCTCGCGGCTGACCCATCCATTCTTCTCGTCGCTCGTGTCGACGACCTCGGGGGCGCGCTCGGCGCGCACGGTCAGGACGCGGTCGTCGACATCGATGTCGATGCTTGCCGGATCGACGCCCGGCAGGTCCATCTTCACCGTGAAGACGTCGCCGCTGCGGTACAGGTCCATCGGCATGGTCCGCCCATCGACGCTGACGGCCCTCGCCACCTGGTTGAACAGGCGGTCCATGTCGCGGAAGGGATTGTAGGTCGTGGTCATGGTTGGTTGTCCTCCTTGCTTGTGGTCCGTGGCCGCCGAGTCGGCCACGCTCATGTTCTTCAACCGCCGACAGGGTCACTGTATTCCCAAAGTTGAGCCAAGTCCACTCAACCCGCAGAATGTGGGCGGCCGCCCCTACAATGGACTCAGACCGGCGAAGCTCGGCGCCGCCGGTCCCCCAACATCGGACCGCCGCCCCCGCGTCCAGCCACCGAGACGGAAAGAGGTGGGCCCATGGCCACCAAGCCCCCGCTGGGCACGGGGCGGGCGCTGGTGCCGTCCAACCGCGCGCGGACCGCGATCGCACGGCGTCTCGCCGCCGCCGCCGGCTCGATGACGACCGCCGTCACGCAGGCGATGGACACACGCGTGCCGTGGTTCCGCGACCTCGGCGCGGAAGAACGGTCCTGGATCACCCTGGTGGCGCGGGCCGGCATCGACAGCTTCGCCGGCTGGTTCGGTGACGACACGGATCCCGCCGTCGACCCGCTCTCGATCTTCCAGGTCGCCCCGCGCGCCATGACACGTCAAATCAGCCTTCAGCAGACGGTCGACCTGGTCCGCACGACCGTCGACGTGCTCGAGGAGCAGATCGGCGTCCTCATGCCGAAGTCCGACCGGGCGCCGTTGGCGAGCGCCATCGTCCAGTACTCCCGCGACGTCGCGTTCGCGGCCGCCGAGGTCTACGCCGGGGCGGCCGAGTCGCGCGCCGCCTGGGACGAGCGCATCGAAGCCATCATCATCGACGCGATCGTCCGCGACGAGGTGGACGACACGGTCATCGCCCGCGCGTCCACGCTCGGGTGGCCGGCGACATCGCCTACGTGCGTCCTTGTCGGACACGATCCAGGTGATGCCGCCACGTCCCGCAGCCCGCTGGACACCATCCGGCAGGCCGCCGCCCGTGCGGGACTGGCCGCGTTGTGCGCCGTCCAGGGAGACCGGCTCGTGGTCGTGCTCGCCGGCACCACCCTCGTGGACGATGTCAGCGCGGCGGCCGCCGTGGAGCGCCTCGCCGACCTGTTCGCGCCCGGACCGGTCGTCGTCGGCTGCCTCACGCGGGGCCTCGCGGCCTCGCCGCGCTCCGCCGACGAGGCGCTGTCCGGCATGGCCGCGTCCCCCGGCTGGGCGGAGGGGCCACGCCTGCGCCCCGCCCGGAACCTGCTGCCCGAGCGGGCCCTCCTGGGGCATCCCGCCGCGCGGACCCAGCTCGTCGAGGGCGTCTACGCGCCCCTGGCGGCCGCCGGCGGCGACCTGCTGGAGACGTGCGTCAGCTTCCTCGACCACTCCGGCTCGGTCGAGGCCAGCGCCCGGGCGTTGTACGTCCACGCGAACACCATCCGCTACCGGATCAAGCGCATCGACGAGGTGACCGGCTACTCGCCGGCCGATGCGCGCGACGCGTACGTTCTTCGCCTGGCCATCACCCTGGGACGCCTCGCCCCGGCGTGAGGCGCGGGCGGCGCCCATTGTTACCACCGGTCGCCTATGATGGGTGAGTGGCGCTGCTGGACGACATCGCAAGTCCCGCCGATCTGAGGCGGTACAGCAAGGCGCAACTTGAGGAACTCGCCGCCGAGATCCGCCAGTTCCTCATCACGCATGTCAGCCGCACCGGCGGGCACTTGGGGCCCAACCTCGGTGTCGTCGAACTGACGATCGCGCTGCACCGCGTGTTCGACTCGCCCCACGACCCCATCATCTTCGACACGGGCCACCAGAGCTACGTCCACAAGATCCTCACCGGCCGGGCCGGCCGCTTCGACGAACTGCGCCAGCAGGACGGCCTGTCCGGCTACCCGTCGCGCAGCGAATCCGAGCACGACTGGGTCGAGAACTCCCATGCGTCGGCCTCCTTGTCGTGGGCGGAGGGCCTGGCGAAGGCGTACCGGCTGCAGGGCGTCACCGACCGCACCGTCGTCGCCGTGATCGGCGATGGCGCGCTCACCGGCGGCATGGCCTGGGAGGCGCTGAACAACATCGCCGTCGAGCCGACGCTGCAGCTCGTGATCGTCGTGAACGACAACGGCCGCTCATACTCCCCGACCGTCGGCGGCCTGACCCAGCCGCTGGCCGGCCTGCGCACCGACCCCCGCTACGAGCAGGCGGCCGACCTGGTACGGCGCGCGGTCCGGCGCACGCCGCTGGTCGGCGACACCGCCGCCGAGTTCATGGACGCCTTGCGCGCCGGCCTGCGGGACGTGTTCGTCCCCCAGAGCATGTTCGCCGACCTCGGCATCAAGTACATCGGGCCGTTCGACGGGCACGACATCGGCGCGTGCGTCCGCGCGCTGCGGCAAGCCAAGCGGTTCGGCGGGCCCGTGATCGTCCACGCGATCACGCGGAAGGGGGCCGGCTACAGCGTGGCCCAGGCCAACGACGAGCGGTTCCACGCGATCGAACCCATCAACCAGTTCACCGGCGAGCCGCTGTCGGCCTCCGTCCAGGCCACGTGGACCGACGCGTTCGCCCAGGAGATGGTCGAGATCGGGGCCACCCATCCGCGCGTGGTCGCCCTGACCGCGGCGATGCTCGGCCCCACCGGGCTGGGACGGTTCGCCGCCGCCTACCCGGGGCGCGTGTTCGATGTCGGCATCGCCGAGCAGCACGCCGTCGGCTCCGCGGCCGGCCTGGCGATCGGCGGGTTGCATCCCGTGTTCGCCGTGTACTCCACGTTCCTGAACCGGGCGTTCGACCAGGTGCTCATGGACGTCGCCCTGCACCGGCTCGGGGTCACGTTCGTCCTCGACCGGGCGGGCATCACCGGCCCGGACGGCCCGAGCCACCACGGCATGTGGGACGTCGGCCTGGCTGGGCTGGTGCCGGGGCTGCGCCTGGCCGAGCCGCGCGACCGCCCGCGCCTGCACGACGCTCTCCTCCAGGCCGTCGAAACCGACGACGGGCCGACGATGGTCCGCTTCTGCAAGGACAAGGTGCCGGACGACCTGCCCGCCGTGTCCCGCCTGGGCAGTTTGGACGTGCTGGTGCACGCCGAGTCACCGCAGGTCGTCGTCGTCGGCTGCGGAGCGATGGCCCGGACCGCCTGCCAGGTCGCCCAGGCCTTGGAGGCGCAGTCCGTCGCCACCCTCGTCGTGGACCCGGTCTGGCTGCTGCCCGTGCCGGACGATCTCGTCGAGGTGACCCGGCACGCCCAGCTGGTCGTCACGATCGAGGACAACGTCGTCGCCGGCGGCTTCGGCAGTCAGCTGCACCGGGCGCTCGACGCCGCCGGGGTGGGCACGCCGCTGCGGCTGTTCGGCCTTCCCACCGAGTTCCTCCCCGCGGGCAGCCGTGCCCAGGTGCTGGAGCGTGCCGGCCTGACCGCTCGCCACATCGCGCGCGAGGTCATCGAAGCCTATACGCACCTCGCCGAATCCGAGCCGGCCGCCCTGGACGATCGGTCCGTCCTGTCCCTGTAGGCCCTCACGCCTGGCGCTTCTGCAACCCCGCCCACTCGTCGCGCAGCCCCACCGTCCGGTGGAACAGCATCGGGCTGCGGTCGTCCTTCGCGAAATAGCCGAGGCGCTCGAACTGCACGGTCTCGCCGGGCGCAGTCGGCCCGCCCAGGGCCGGTTCGACGAAACACTCGGTCAGCAGCTCCCGCGAGGCCGGGTTCAGGTCGTCGGCCGGATCGCCGGTCCGCTCGCCGGGCACCTCGGCGGTGAACAGCCGGTCGTACAGCGCCACGTGCGCCTTGAGGGCGTGCGCCGCCGAGACCCAGTGCATCGTCGAACGGACCTTCCGCCCGTCCGGCGCGTCGCCGCCCCGGGTCGCCGGGTCGAACGTGGCGTGCACCTCCGCGACGCGCTCGCACGTGTCCAGCACGCGGCTGGTGGCCGTGATCAGGTACGCCCCGCGCAGCCGCACCTCGCGCCCGGGCGCGAGCCGGTAGAACTTCGGTGGGGGGACCTCCGCGTAGTCGTCCTGCTCGATGTACAGCTCGCCGGTGAACGGAACCCGCCGCGTCCCCTCCTCGGGCCGCTCCGGGTTGTTCGGAATCTCGAACCACTCGACGACGGGCTTCCCCTCGGCGTCCTTCGGCCAGTTGTCGAGGACGAGCCGCAGCGGCCGCAGCACCGCCATCCGCCGGGGGGCGGTCTGGTTCAGCGACGTCCGCACGTAGCTCTCCAGTTCCTCCAGCGAGTGGCGCGAGTTCGTCTTGTTCACGCCGATGGCTTCGCAGAACGCGCGGATCGCCGCCGGCGGGTAGCCACGGCGCCGCAGCCCCCGCAGCGTCGGCATGCGCGGATCGTCCCAGCCGTCGACGACGCCGTCCGCGATCAGCGCGAGCAGACGGCGCTTGCTGGTCACCGTGTGGGTGAGCTCCAGGCGGGCGAACTCCAGCTGTTGCGGTTTCTCGTACGGCAGGGGCAGATGCTCCAGGAACCAGTCGTACAGCGGCCGGTGGCTGACGAACTCCAGCGTGCAGATCGAGTGGGTCACGCCCTCGATCGCGTCCGACTGGCCGTGCGCCCAGTCGTACAGCGGGTACAGGCACCAGCGATCGCCCGTCCGGTGGTGGTGCGAGCGGCGGATGCGGTACATCACCGGGTCGCGCAGTTGCATGTTCTCGGCCTGCATGTCGATCTTCGCCCGCAGGCAGCGGGAGCCGTCCGGGAACTCGCCATCGCGCATCCGCCGGAGCAGGTCGAGGTTCTCGGGCACGCTGCGGTCCCGGTACGGGCTTGGGATGCCCGGCTTGCCGTAGCCGCCCCGCTGCGCCGAGATCGTCTCGACGTCCTGGTCATCGACGTACGCCAATCCCTGCCCGACCAGGTATTCCGCCCACGCGTACAGCTGCTCGAAGTAGTCGGACGCGTACAGGACCCGCTCCGGGGTGAACCCGAGCCAGCGGATGTCCTCGACGATCGCGTCGACGTACTCGGTCTCCTCGGTGTCCGGGTTCGTGTCGTCGAAGCGCAGGTTGCACGTACCGCCGAACTGCTCCGCGATCGCGAAGTCGGTGATGATCGCCTTGGCGTGGCCGATGTGGAGGAAGCCGTTCGGCTCGGGCGGGAACCGCGTCTGGACCCGCGTCCGTCCGGACGCCAGGTCGGCGCGGACCACATCGGCGATGAAATCCCCGGCCACCTGCTCGCGTACGCTCATGCGGGCCAGGTTACTACGCCCAGGTGCGCCGGCGCCGCCCACGCCCTGCGCAAAGGAATGCCCGACGGCTGGGTCCACGTTGTATAAAGGTAGGGGGCAGGGGCACTGCCCGGAGGAGAGGCGCATGCTCGACCCGACGATGCTCTTCACGTACTCCGGCACGGCCGACCAGCGCACGGTGCGCGTCGAGACCATGCTGGTGACGTTGGGCAACTATGTCGACGCGGGGCACGACCAGCGCATCGTCAACGAGCACCTGCTGAACACGCTGCCCAATCACGTCCTTGGGCGTTTCGACGTCGACCAGCTGTTCGACTACGCCGGACACCGTCCCCAGATCGTGTTCGACAAGGATCACTTCGCGTCGTTCAGCGCCCCCGAGATAACGCTGCACCTCCTCCACGACACGGACGACACACCCTTCCTGCTGTTGTCCGGACCGGAGCCAAGCCTCCAGTGGGAGCGCATGGTCGCAGCGATCGACCATGTCATCGAGGAGTTCGATGTCCAGCGCACCGTGATGCTGCAGACCTTCCCGGCGCCCGCTCCGCACACGCGGCCGGTGCTCGTGACCCGCTTCGCCTCGGATCCCGACCTGATCCCGATCAACTCCGGGTTGCCGGTGACGTTCCAGATGAGTTCGTCGTTCGGCGGGTTGTTGACGCTGCGCCTGGGCGAGCGGGGCCACGTCGTGATCGGCCTGGCGGCGCACGTGCCGCAGTATCTCGCCGGTATCGACTATCCCGACGCCGCCCTGGCCCTGCTCCACGCGACGCACGAGGTGACCAGGCTGCGCCTGCCCGACGGGGACCTGCCGTTGCGGGCGAACGCGACGCGCGCCCAGGTCGACGAGTCGGTGGCCGCCTCGCCCGAACTGCAGCAGGTCATCGCGCAGATCGAGACACACCACGACGCGCTCATCGCCGAACGGGGCCTGCCGATCAACACCGACAGCCTGCCCGACGGTGACGAGATCGCCGCGGAACTGGAGGCGTACCTGCGCGGGCTTGACGGCGTGGACGGCAACAAGCCGGACGGCCCTCCGTCGCCGGACGCGTGACGTCGGGCGAAACGGCTGCACCCGCGCGCCCCAGTAGGCTGGGCGCATGATGACGTCCTGCACCACCGCCCTGCTGACCGACGAGTACGAGCTGACGATGATCCGGGCCGCGCTCGCCTCGGGGACGGCCGGGCGCAGTTGCCTCTTCGAGCTGTTCGGCCGGCGGCTGCCGCCGGGCCGCCGCTACGGGGTCGTGGCGGGTGTCGGCCGGGTTCTGGAGGCGCTGGAGAGCTTCCGCTTCGGCGAGGACGAGCTTGCATTCCTGCGCGACCGGGACGTGATCGACGCGCGCACCGAGGACTTCCTGGCCGGCTACCGCTTCACGGGGTCGATGTGGGGGTACGCCGAGGGTGACCTGTACTTTCCCGGTTCGCCGCTCCTGATCGTTCGCTCCAGCTTCGCCGAGGCGGTGGTGCTGGAGACCCTCCTGCTGTCCATCTACAACTTCGATTCGGCGGTCGCCTCGGCCGCGAGCCGCATGACCATGATGGCGGAGACCCGGCCGTGCATCGAGATGGGGTCCCGCCGCGTGCAGGAACGCGCTGCCGTGGCCGCCGCGCGTGCGGCCTACATCGCGGGTTTCTCCGCGACGAGCAACCTGGAGGCGGGACGGACATACGGCGTACCGACGACCGGCACCGCCGCACACTCGTTCACGCTGCTGCACGACACGGAGGAGGCCGCGTTCGCCGCCCAGCTGGCGACCCTCGGCGACGAGACGACGCTGCTGGTCGACACGTACGACATCCCCGCCGCGGTGCGCACGGCGGTCCGGCTGACATCGGGACGGCTCGGTGCCGTGCGCATCGACTCCGGCGACCTGCGCGCGACCGCGCAGGAGGTGCGGGCGCTGCTCGACGAGCTCGGGGCAACGAACACGCGCATCATCGTCACCAGCGACCTGGACGAGTACCAGATCGCGGCCCTCTCGGGCACTCCGGTCGACGGGTACGGCGTGGGCACGGCCCTGGTCACCGGGTCGGGCGCGCCGACCTGCTCGTTCGTGTACAAGCTGGTCGCGCGGGCGATCAGCGACGAACCCGACGCTCCGCTGCAGCCCGTCGCGAAGAAGTCGGCGAGCAAGAGCACGCTCGGCGGGCGAAAGTACGCCGTGCGGCACCGTGACGACCGCGGCATCGCCGAGGCCGAGGTCATCGGGCTGGACGCGATGCCACCGGGCGACGGCTTCGAACGCCCCCTCCTGCGCACGCTCGTCGACCACGGTGAACCCGTGGGCGCCGAGCCCCTGTCGACCGCGCGCGAGCGCCACGCGGCGGCCCGGGCCGAACTGCCCCGCGACGGCTACAAGATGTCCCGCGGCGAGCCCGCGATCCCGACGTTCTTCCTCGACCGCAGTGGGGTTCCCCTGCCGAATCCGTACGCCGGTTGAGGCACCGGGGCCGCTCCGCCGTCGGCTGATTCCGTCCGATGCTGGACACACCGCGCGCGGCCCCATGCCTGCCGTGCTAGCCTGGAACAATCATCCAGGCAGTTCGCGTCTGGCTGAAAACGGCGGCGGACAAGGTGTTTGCCGCACGACCACAGTCTGGCACGGCACGAACAGGGAAGTGAGATGGCCGACCAACTAACGCAATTCCGAAAGATGCGTGAGCACTCGCTCATGGGCGGTGGACAAGCCCAGATCGACAAGCAGCACGCCAATGGGAAGAATACGGCTCGCGAACGGATCGATATGCTCCTGGATCCAGGATCATTCACCGAGTTCGGGGCCCTCGCCGAGCACAACAAGACTGACTTCGGCATGGATAAGAAGAAGTTCCCGGGCGACGGCGTCGTCACGGGGTTCGGCACGATCAACGGCCGGCCCGTGGGCGTCTACGCCCAAGATTTCACGATCCTCGGCGGCTCGTTCTCGCAGGTCCAGTCGCAGAAGATCTGCAAGATCATGGATCTGTGCCTCGATGCCGGGTTGCCGTGCATCGGGCTGAACGACTCCGGTGGCGCGCGCGTCCAGGAGGGTGTTTTCTCCCTGGCCGCCTACGGCGAAGTTTTCGTCCGTAACGTGCTGTCGAGTGGCGTCATCCCCCAGATCTCCGTGATCATGGGACCCTGCGCCGGTGGCGCGGTGTACTCCCCCGCGTTGACAGATTTCACGATCATGGTCGAGGGGACGAGCTACATGTTCCTGACCGGTCC
>WQUE01000230.1 GCA_009785885.1 Actinomycetes bacterium | reverse complement strand
AGAGGGAGGCGCGGAAGAGGGCACGCGCCCACGAGGTCGAGCCGTCCTCGGCGGTGCCCCTGACATCCGCCTGGTTCACGTAGACGCCGATCGGGTTGAGTGACGGCGGGAAGGCCACCGTCGCCTGCCACCGGGCGATCGCCCCGACGCTCACCCGCAGGTCGCCGGCGCTCACCGTGCCGAGGGCGAGGGTGCCGCTCGCCGACAGCCACGCCAGGCTGCCCCCGCCGATCAGGCCGGCGACGAGCAAGACCCCGACGAGGAGCCCGGGCACGGCACGGCCCCGGCGCGAGGCGACCTCGCCGGGGAGCCCGCGGCGGGCGGCGATGAACTGTTCCTGGCGCATCAGCCCTCCATCCCCCCACCGGTGGTCGTGTCGACCGGGATGAGCGTCGTGCAGGCGGCGAGCTGGGCGGACTGCCCGATCGGGATCGACGCGATCACGCCGATGATCCCGCCCGCGCCGAGGCGCGTGTCGGAGTCGGTGACGGTGACGTTGGACAGGCTGGTCGCCCAGTCGTCGTGCGAGGTGTTGCTGACCGTGTAGACGAAGCACACCGCCTGGCCGTCGAGCAGACGGGAGTCGACCGGTGCCGGCGTGCTCGTGGCGATGATCTGCGATGGCGTCGAGGTGTTGGCGACGTTGACGTAGGCGGACTTCGTGATGGCGATCGTCGGATCGGTCGAGAACAGGTACACCGTGACCGGCGCCACGACGAGCCCGTTGTAGTTGGCATCGGCCGTGGCCACCGTCAGCGCGACCGTGGCGGGGGTGTTCGCCGCCACGTTTCCGGCGGCGACGGTGGCCTCGACGGGCGGGGCGCTCGTCTGGCCGGCCCCCAGCACGGGGTAGAGCGTGCTCAGCGACACCTGCGGCGTTCCGCTCGGCTGGGTGAGGGTGGCGGAGAACGCCAGGTCCTCCTCCGGAAGCGGCGCGCCGGCGGCGAGCGCGATGGTGAAGGTCTTCCCGGTGGGGTCGCCCGTCACGAGCGTGAAGCTGGTCGGGTTCACCTGGATCGGGTTGAGGAAGGTGATCGTGTTGTCCGTGCTCGACGCGGCGGCCGGGTTCGCCAGCCCGGATACGCCGGCCACCGCCCCCGCCGGCACCGTGACGGTGACCTGCGCCGAGTCGTCCACCCGGACGACCACGTCGAACTGCGTGTCGCCGCTGCCGGGCACCGACGTCAAGGCGACGACGCGTGGGTTGAGCCGGCCGGGATCGATCGTCTGGGGTACGGCCGTCGCCTTGACCACGACGGTGTCGAGCGTCACCGTGGCCAGGTCGAGGGTGGCGGTCGAGACCAGGGTGAAGTGGAGGTCGCGTGCCACCGTCGGGTCGGCCATGCCGGCGGCCTGGTTGAGGGTGAGGGTCGGGGCGCAGGTCCCGACGATCGGGATGGCTCGCGAGTACTGCGACGACTCGAGCTGGGACGGGTTCTGCACCTGCGTCTGCACCCGGAGGAACCCGGACGGCGTGCCGGTGGTCGCGTTGACCGGCGTGACGCTCGTGCCGTCCGGCAGGCTGACCGCGCCGACCGGCAAAGGCACGATCAGCGTGGCGTTCGGGCCGGTCAGGCCCGTCGCCGATCCCAGGTAGACCTCGGCCGTCTGGACGCCCGTCCAGTAGACGTCCAGCGTGACCGGATCGGCCGGGATCGTGTAGTTGGTGGCCGCGCTCGTTGGCTTGGTTACCGTGAGGCTCGCCTGGCAGCTCGGCACGCCCGCCGACGGGGGCTGCACGGCGACCGACCCGGCGGGCGCCGGGCCCCCGACCATGGTGGCGCTGCCGGTGGTCGGCGCCCAGGTGACGATGGCCTGGTTCGTGCTCGCATACGGCGAGGTCGCCCCGGCGAAGCTGTACATGACGTTCGTGTCGGCCGTCTCCTCGTTGGCGTTCGCGGCGGACTTTGTGGCGGCGCCGAAGGTGTTGCCGCTGATGGTGACCAGGCCCACGCCCTTGGTGCGGATCGTGCCGGCGCCACCATGCCCGTTGAAGTAGTTGCCGGTGATCGACAGGTTGGAGGGTGTCGTCGAGCCCGCAGCCTGTGGGCCGAGGAAGTAGATCGCCGTGGCGGTGCCGCCCTGCGCCGTCGTCGTCGGGGTGGTGAAGACGTTGTTGCGGATCACATTGGTGCCGTGCAGGTACCCGCTGTACGGCAGGTTGATGAACGCGTCCTGCTGGCTGTTGCTGGTCGGCGTGATGCGCAGGAACCGGCAGTTCTCGATCGTCAGGTTGGTGATGTCGGACGAACTGGTGCCGGTGGTGGAGGTGGTGGGGTTGGCGAACTGGAAGCCGTACATCGCCTGCGACAAGAAGTTGATGACGACGCCGCGGAACGTCAGCCCGTTGATCACGTTGTCCACGTACGATGTCGAGACGGTGCCGCTGGACGACCCCTGCCAGAAGTTGAGAACGCGCGTGTTGCAGCCGGTGGCGCTGTTGCCGTCGCAGTTGCCCGTGTTCTGGTTGGTGACCTGGATGTTCTCGAAGACGATGTTCTGCGTGATGTTGGTGGGCGCCGTCGTGTTGGGGTTGGCGAAGACGAAGATGCCACCGTCGGAGTTGGAGTCGTAGTAGCCGGTGATCTTGTAGTTCGCGACGTAGACGTTCTGGGCGCCCTGCATGACGACGACGAACCGCTCCGGCCCCCAACTGGAGGCGTACATGGTGCCGAACCCGCCGTTGGTCCCCATGGTGTCGCCGTTGATCGTGACGTTCCGCGCGGTACCGCCGATCACGAACGACGAGCCGGCGCCCAGTGCGTTGTCGACATTCAGGATCTGGACATCCGAGCCGGTGATGTAGAACATGGCGTTTTCACCGGTGTCGTCGGAACTCGAATCCGGCTGCAGCCGGTGGCCGAGGTCGATGATGACCAGGGCTGTCACGTAGTACTGCGCCCCGTTGGCGTCCTGGCGGTTCATGGACGTCGTGGACATGAAGTTCGAGCTGGTGTTCATCGAACCGGTCATCTTGGTGTTCGGCAAGATGGTGTTGGCCACGTTGATGAGCACCTCGCCGGCGGGCCGGTTCAGGGCGTTCGACACCTCGATTGCCGCCCGCAACGTGCAGTTGCCGTTGCCGACGGCCGTCTCGCACACGCCGCTCGACGGGTTGGCGGCGGGGCCGCCGTAGGCCGTCGAGTTGACCGTGATGGTCGTCGTGACGGCGCGGGCGGGCGTCATGAAGACGGGGACCGCGATGCCCGCAAGCGCCGTCGCCAGCGCGAGGACGATCGCCAGCCGGCGTCCCGGGCCACGCGAGGTGGGCGGGGACGGCTCGACCATCGCACGACGGGGCGCGTGGTTGACGAGATGACGGGTCACAGGCTCACGCTCCTTTCGTGGGACGACTGCCGAGTGCTGTTTCCGGGCCGGGCCGGACCAACGGCTGGCGCGCCGGAGGGACACCTGCGGTCCGGAACGTTGCGTGGTAATTGACTACTGCGATGGTAGCCAGGCCGTTCGACGAAACCAAGGCTCGTGGCGAACGTATGTCGTGAATCACGCGAACAATTCGGCGAGTTCGATCGGATTTCACCTCGTGACGTGGGGAGACGGCGCCGGAACTGAGTGCGCGGTCGCTACGGTACGCTGGCCAGGATGTTGACCATGCCCGCCAGGAAGACCGTCCCGAACAGGTAGGCGAGCAGGGCGTGCCGGAGGGCGATGCGCCGCAGCCGTGTGGTGGTCAGGTTCGTGTCGGAGATGGCGAAGCTCATCCCGATGGTGAAGGCGACGTAGGCGAAGTCGGAGTAGGCGGGCGGTTCGACCGAGTTGAAGTCGATGCCGCCGCCGGCCACGTAGTACTCCCGGGCGTAGCGCAGCGTGTGCAGCGTCTGGACGGTGATCCACGATGCGACGATCACGACCAGACAGACGCCCGCCGTGATCAGCGGGGAGTCCTCCGGCCGGAACAGGAGGTAGCCGATGCCCGCCAGCGAAGCCAGCGCGGCCAGGATGAGCAACAGGAAGACCGTCACCTCGCCCGGGACCTCGTGTGTCGCGTGCGCCGCCGTCGCCTCCGCATCCATGCCGCCGACCGAGACCCACGTCGCGCCGCAGAACACGAGCGCAGCGACGGCCCAGCCGAGCAGGATGGCGTAGACGGGCTTGCCGGCGAGCGCCAGGCCGGCCGCGGTGGCCGCCCCGGCCACGACGCCGATCGCCAGCCGCCAGCGCGCCTCGTGATGCCAGGCGTGCCCGGTCAGGCGGTGCGGGACGGAGGTGTCAATCGCCATGGGCCGACCCTACCGCGCCGACCTGGGCCAGGCGGTGGACCCGCCGGGACGCCGGCGGCGGCGCCTATGCTGGCCACGTGGCACGGTTGGGGCGCGGAGACGGGGCGGGGCGCGGCCGTGCGCCCGCCGACCGGAAGGACGTTGTCGTCGACGGCCTGGTCGTCAGGGTCACCTCCAAGCCGATCCGGCACCTCTACCTGCGCGTGCGGGACGGGACGGTCGAGGTGAGCGCGCCGCTGGGCACGCCGGTGGGACGCATCCGGGACGCGGTGCGGGCGCGCCAGGCCTGGCTGGAGACGCAGATCGCGCGCGACGCCGAACGGGAGCGCCGCGCCCGGGACCGGGACGCGGCCGCCGAGGTCCTGGTTTGGGGCCGTCCCGTGCGCGTCGAGTCTGGGGCGAGCGGCCCGTGGCGCGTGGAACTCGTCAACGAGGCCCTCGTGGTCGACGCGCCTCCCCAGGCCACCCAGGCCGCGCGGGCACGGGCGGTGGAACGCTGGCTGCGACGCGAGCTCACCGGTGAACTAGAGCGCTTGTTGACCTCGTGGCAAGCCGCGATGGGATTGCACGCCCGTCGTGTCACGGTGCGCCCGATGACGTCCCGCTGGGGCAGTTGCCGTCCGGCGAGCGGACGTCTGACCTTCAACGCCGACCTCGTCCACCACGAGCCGGCCGCTCTGGAATACGTCGTCGTGCACGAACTGGCGCACCTCGCCGAGTCCGGCCACGGGCCGGGATTCCAGGCTCTGATGACGCGGTTCCTGCCCGACTGGCGGGCCCGGCGCCGCGCGCTGCGTCCCCACTAGCGGTCGGGGCCGCCGGACACCGGGCGGCCTGGCCTACAATCGACTCCCTGGGAGGCGCCCGGCGGGATCACGCCGGTCGAAGACGCCCGGGAAAGAGGTCGGGACGCGTGGCACGAACGCTGGTGGTCATCGGGAACTTCGACGGCGTTCACGTCGGCCACCGGGCGCTGCTGCGCGAGGCCCTGGCGGCCGGTTCGCAGGCCGTCGGCGATCCGCGGCTCGTCGTGGTCACGTTCTGGCCTCATCCGCTGCGTATCGTCGCCCCGCGCCACGCCCCGCGCCTGCTGGACGACCTGACGACCCGGATCGAGTTGCTCAAGGCCGCCGGGGCGCACGAGGTGCGCGTCGTGCCGTTCAGTCCGCACGTGGCCGACTGGACGCCGGAGACGTTCGTCGCGAGCGTGATCGCCCCACTCGACCCGACCGTGGTCATGGTGGGGGAGAACTTCCGCTTCGGGCGGCGCGCCGAGGGCACCCCCGATACTCTGCGCACCCTCGGGGCGGGGCGCTTCGACGTTTGTCCGCTGCCCCTGGTGCGGTACGGCGACGCGGCGGTCTGTTCCACCGCGATCCGGTCGGCCCTCGCGGACGGCGACCTGGCCGGCGCGAACGCCATGCTGGGCCGCCCGTTCCGGCTGCGCGGCGTCGTCCAGATGGGCGACCAGCGCGGCCGGGCCCTCGGGTTCCCGACGGCGAACCTGCCCGTCACCCCCGAGTTCGCGGTACCCGCGGACGGCGTGTACGCCGGCTGGTTGACCCGGATCGACGAGCAAGGCCGACGCCTGCCGGCGGCGATCAACGTCGGGTCGAATCCCACGTTCGACGGCTGCGACAGCCGGGTCGAAGCCTACGTGCTCGACCATGACGACCTCGAGTTGTACGGCGTGGAGGTCGCGGTCGATTTCGCCTCACGGCTACGGGGTATGGTTCGCTTCGACGGCGTGGACGCCCTGGTCGCCCAGGTCCGCCGCGATGTGGCGGACACCCGGGCCGCCCTGCAGAACACGCCGTCCTGACGTGCGACCGCCGACCGGGGATTCGGCCCGGCTGGGACCGCCCTGGTAGACTCGGTTCGCCGTTCGATCGGCCGCGGAAGTCCAAGAGCCCTCCCAACCACCAGCGGGGGAGCGCCGCGCAACGGGAAACCGAAAGGAGAGCCGTCCCACGATGGATGCGCAAACCAAGCAACAGATCATCGCCGACTACGCCACCCACCCGGGTGACACAGGCTCTCCGGACGTGCAGATCGCGTTGCTGACGAAGCGGATCGCCCACCTGACCGAGCACCTGAAGGAGCACAAGGGCGACCACCATAGCCGCCGTGGCCTCATGCTGATGGTCGGCCAGCGTCGCCGCCTCCTCAACTACGTGGCCCGCGAGGACATCGAGCACTATCGCCGCCTGATCGAGCGGTTGGGCCTGCGCCGGTGAGGTAGCGCGCGCCCCGGGGCACGAAGCCGCCGGCCAGTCCGGCGCGTCCTAGGGTGCGATCCCCGCGTCGTCGCAGCACAACTGAAGAGCACCAACGTCCCCGGGGCAGCCGGGGACACGTCTGGGGGCGACCCCGGACGGACCGGCCCCGCCGTCAGGCGCGGTGGGGCGGCCGGCGGCCATCTCAAGGCTGCCCGGCCATTCATCGATGGGTCGCCTGGTCGAGGGCACTTGGTCCTCGGTAGTGGCTTGCGGGTCGGGCGCGTCCCTCCCAGCACGGGAGGCGTGCGACGTGCCCCGCAGGCTTCGATCGAAGACCGATTGCTCACGATGGCGCCGCTGTGCGGTGTCCAGGCACCCGTCCTGTACGAAAGGAACAACCCCTCATGGAGGGTGCCAATCTGAAATTCAGCGAAGCGATCATCGACAACGGCAAGTTCGGCAAGCACGTCGTCCGGTTCGAGGCGGGCCTGCTGGCCCAGCAGGCCGACGGCTCGGCCGCGGTCTACCTTGACGGCGACACGATGCTGCTGTCGGCCACCGTCGCCCAGAAGACGCCACGCGAGGCCATCGACTTCTTCCCGCTGACGGTCGACGTCGAAGAGAAGATGTACGCGGTCGGGCGGATTCCCGGAAGCTTCTTCCGCCGCGAGGGCCGGCCGTCCGAGGAGGCCATCCTGGCCTGCCGGCTGATCGACCGCCCGCTGCGTCCGGCGTTCGTCAAGGGCCTGCGAAACGAGGTCCAGGTGGTCGTGACGGTGCTCGCGCTCAATCCGCAGGTGTTCTACGACGTGGTCGCGATCAATGCGGCCTCGATGAGCACGCAGATCGCCGGCCTGCCGTTCTCCGGCCCGATCGGCGCCGTCCGCGTCAGCCTGGTCGACGGCCAGTGGGTGTGCTTCCCGACGGTGGATCAGGAGAAGGGCGCCACGTTCTCGATGGTCGTCGCCGGGCGCGTCCTGGCCGACGGCGACGTCGCGATCATGATGGTCGAGGCGGAAAGCACGGAATCCACCTGGGAGCTCGTCCGGGGCGGTGCGGTCGCGCCGACCGAGGAGATCGTCGCAACAGGCCTGGAGGCCTGCAAGCCGTTCATCAAGATCCTGTGCGACGCGCAGGCCGAGCTGGCCGCGCAGGTCAGCAAGGAGACCTACCCGTTCCCGGTGTTCAAGGAGTACGAGGAGGACCTGGTTGCGGCGCTCAACGAGCGTGCGCATGAGCGTCTGGCGAAGATTCTCACGATCGTCGGCAAGCACGAGCGCGAGGACGCCGAGCATGCCCTGCGCGACGAGGTGGCCGCCGAGGTGCTGGCGCTGCCCGCGTTCGAGGGCCGCGAGGTCGAGATCCCGGCGGCCTGGAAGGCCGTGACGAAGAAGATCGTGCGCAAGCGCGTGCTCACCGAGGGCGCGCGGATCGACGGCCGCGGGCCGAAGGACATCCGGCCGCTGTCCGCCGAGGTCGGCATCGTGCCGCGTGTGCACGGCTCGGCCCTGTTCCAGCGCGGCGAGACGCAGGTGCTGGGCGTGACGACGCTGAACATGCTCGACATGGAGCAGAAGCTCGACACGCTGTCCCCGGTGCACACCAAGCGCTACATGCACAACTACGAGATGCCGCCGTACTCCACCGGTGAGACGGGCCGGGTCGGCTCGCCGAAGCGCCGCGAGATCGGGCACGGCCGTCTGGCCGAGCGGGCGCTCGTGCCGGTGCTGCCGGCGCGCGAGGAGTTCCCGTACGCGATCCGCCAGGTCAGCGAGGCGATCGGCTCGAATGGTTCGACGTCGATGGGCTCCGTGTGCGCCTCGACGCTCGCCCTGCTGAACGCCGGCGTGCCGCTGAAGGCCCCGATCGCGGGTATCGCGATGGGCCTGATGAGCGAGAAGGACGACTCGGGTGAGACCCGCTACGTCGCCCTGACCGACATCCTGGGCGCCGAGGACGCGCTCGGCGACATGGACTTCAAGGTCGCCGGGACGCGCGACTTCGTCACCGCGTTGCAGCTGGACACGAAGCTGGACGGCATCCCGTCGGATGTGCTCGCCGGGGCGCTGAGCCAGGCCCGTGAGGCCCGTCACACGATCCTCGACGTCATGGCCGAGGCGATCACCGAGCCTGACGAGATGAGCCCGTACGCGCCGCGCATCATCACGATGCACATCCCCGTCGACAAGATCGGCGAGGTCATCGGCCCGAAGGGCAAGGTCATCAACCAGATCCAGGACGACACGGGGGCGAACATCTCCATCGAGGAGGACGGCACGATCTACGTGGGCGCGGTCGACGGCGAGTCCGCCGAGGCGGCACGCCAGATGATCAACGCCATCGCCAACCCGACGATGCCGGAGAAGGGCGAGCGCTACCTGGGCACGGTGGTGAAGCTGACCAGCTTCGGCGCGTTCGTCTCGCTGCTGCCCGGCAAGGACGGCCTGCTGCACATCAGCAAGCTGCGCGAGCTGAACGGCGGCCACCGGGTCGAAAACGTCGAGGACGTGCTCACGGTCGGCCAGAAGCTCCAGGTGGAGATCTCCGAGATCGACGACCGCGGCAAGCTGTCGCTCGTCCCGGTGATCGAGACCCCGGACGAGGGCAAGGCCGCCGAGTAGGCGCGCTGACGATCACGTGCGCAAGGCCCCAGCCGCAGCGGCTGGGGCCTTCGCGCATGTGGCGACGCTTCGCCGACCAGCAGGGTATGGCCGAATGAGCGCGCGCTGGGGCGTGTGACTTGGCCCGAGGGTTTAGGGTATCCGGGTGAGTGAATACGAGTCATTCGATGTGACGCCTGCGAGCGGCCCGGCGCCGGCGGACGAGTCGCCGACCACGGCGCGGCGTCTCGGCCCCGCGTTCCGTCCGACGCACCCCATCGCGTTGGCGCCCGTGACGGCGCCCGCCCATTCCGTCGACGGCTTCGTCCGGGAGTTCCTGCACGAACTCAACTCCGACCAGGGCGTCCAGCTGGCCCGGTCGTCGGTGAACGACCAGTATCTCGCGCTGGCGCGCACCGTCCGCAACTACCTCATGGCCCGTTGGCTGGAGACGACCCGGAAGATCCACGACGCCAAGGCGAAGACCGTCGCCTACCTGTCGGCCGAGTACCTGCTCGGACGCCAGCTCGGCAACGCGCTGCTGGCCACCGACCTCGAGCAGATCGCCGCCGACAGCCTGGCCGCGTGCGGCTGCGACCTGGAGACGCTGCGCGCCCAGGAGGTCGAGCCCGGCCTCGGCAACGGCGGGCTGGGACGCCTGGCGGCGTGCTTCATCGACTCGCTGGCGACGATGGGCGTGCCGTGCATCGGCTACGGCATCCGCTACGAGTACGGCATCTTCACGCAGACATTCGTCGACGGCGCCCAGGTGGAACTGCCGGACAGCTGGCTGGCGCTCGGGGCGCCGTGGGAGTTCCCGCACCCGGAGGCGGCCGTCCAGGTGAACTTCGCCGGCTCGACGGAGCGCTACACGGATGCCGCGGGCGTCGAGCGGACGCGCTGGCTGCCCGCCTGGAACGTGCTGGGCGTGCCGTTCAACTACATGGTGCCGGGCTACCAGAACGGCCGCGTGAACACGCTGCGCCTGTGGAGCGCCGAGGCCACCAAGGCGTTCGACCTCGCGATCTTCAACGCCGGCGACTACACCGAGGCCGTGCGGGCTCAGACGTTCGCCGAGAACATCACCAAGGTTCTGTATCCGGAGGACTCCACGCCGCAGGGCAAGGAACTGCGCCTCCAGCAGCAGTACTTCTTCGTCGCGTGCTCGCTGC
>WQUE01000229.1 GCA_009785885.1 Actinomycetes bacterium | reverse complement strand
GATGTGGGGACTGAGCGCGGACGACATCGTCGCGGGCGCCTACAGTCTCTTCCTCGGGCGCACCCTGAATTGTCTCCGGTATGTTTTGGGCACAATCGACTCCGGTCGTGTGTGGTCGGTCCCAGTCGACATCGACGACGACACGGGCGCGCTTCAGGCCCTGCGGACGGCCCTGGCGGCGCGGGAGGCGGCACGGGGGCTCACGCCCGACGAGGCGGCCCGCCGCCACGGCGCCAGCTACGCGGGCCTGTTCGGCGGGATGGACGCCGCCGACGTCCTCGACGACGTGCTCGTGCCCGGCCACCTCGCCGTGCTGCTCGATGCGACGCCTGCCGCGCCGCGCCTCACGTACGCCCGCCGGCCCGGCGGGTTCACCGACGCCGAGGTGGACGTCCGCCACCGGCAGTTCGCCACGCTGCTGGCCGACCTGCTCGCCCACCCGGACACGCCCGTCGCGGATCTCGCGATCGTCTCGGCGTGGGAGACCGCGGTGATCGCGCGCGTCAACGACACCGGCATCCCCTACTCGGACGAGGCGTGCATCCACGAGGTGATCGAGGACGTCGCCGCGAAGGCGCCCGACGCGGCGGCCCTGCGGTTCGGCGAGGTGGAGTGGACGTACGCGCACCTGAACGCGCGGGCGAACCGGCTGGCGGCGGCGCTGCGCGAGGCCGGGGCCGGCCCGGGCACGCACGTCGCGATCGCCGCCCGGCGGGGCTTCGAGCTGATCGCGGCGATGCTCGCCGTGCTCAAGGCCGGGGCCGCGTACGTGCCGCTGCCGCCGGAATACCCGCCCGCGTACCTCGGCATGGTGCTGGCGCACTCCGGGGCGGGCATCGTGCTCACCGGCGTGCCGGACGCGATCGCCCCGCTCGCCCCGGCGGGCGTCGCCGTGATCGACCTGGCCGGCGTCGAGGGCACCCTGGACGCCAACCCCGCACGTCCGGACGGCCTGACGCCACAGTCACGCGCCGCGATCATCTACACGTCCGGGACGACGGGCACCCCGAAGGGCGTGATCGTGCGCCACGACACCGTCGTGAACTACTGCGAGTTCAACCTGCGCGAGTTCGGCGTCGCCGCCGACGACCGGATCATGCAGTTCGCCCCGTTCGGCTTCTCGACGGCGATCCTGGAGATCGTCACCACGCTCTTCGCCGGGGCGAAGCTCTGCCTGGTGCCGGAGACGGCCGTGGCCGACCCCCGGGCGTTCTATGGCGAGATGATCAGTGCGGACGCAAGCATCCTTCTCGCCCCGCCGGACTACGTCGGCTACCTGCCGATCCCGCCCGGCATGCGCATCATCGAGACGGGCGCCTCCGAATGCCGTCCGGAAATCTCGGCGAAGATCGCCGCCGCGACCCGGCACGTCAACGCGTACGGCCTCACGGAGGGCTCGGTGCCGCTCGTGTGGCACGGCACGGACGGGCCCGCCCCGGCGCGGATCCCGATCGGGCGGCCGGTCGCGAACACGCACTGCCGCATCGTCGACGCGCGGGGCCGCGAGTGCGGCCTGTACATGCCCGGCGAGCTGTGCGTCACCGGCCTGGCCGTCTCGGACGGCTACCTGAACGACCCCGTCCGGACGGCGGCGCGGTTCGTCCCCGACCCGTCCGGACCAGGGACGATGCTGCGCACCGGCGACCTGGCCCGGTGGAACGCCGACGGGGACGTGGAGTACCTCGGCCGGGTCGACAACCAGGTGCAGGTGCGCGGCATGCGCGTCGAACCGGAGGAGGTCGAGCGGGCGCTGACCAGCCTGCCCGGCGTCGGCGGGGCGGCGGTGATCGCGAAGACGTCCCCGGCGGGGGAGACGCAGCTGGTCGCGTTCGTCAGCCCCGCCCCGGCCGGCGCCCCGCCGGACCCGACCGCGCTGCGCACGGCGCTGTACGACCGGCTGCTCGAACACAAGGTGCCCTCGGCGGTCCACGTGGTCGAGCGAATCCCGCTGACGGCCAACGGCAAGGCGGACAAGAAGGCGCTCGCCGCCCTCGACGCCGCCTCGGCCGCGTTCGTGCCGCCCGAGGGTCCCCACGAGCAGACGGTCGCGCAGGTGTACGCCGAAACCCTGAGCGTCGAGAACATCGGACGCGACGGCGACTTCTTCGCCCTCGGCGGGCACTCCCTGAAGGCGGCGTACGCCCTGAACCGGCTGGAGGAGCTCACCGGGTGCCGGCTGCCGCTGACCCAGATCTTCGCCACGCCCACCGTCGCCGGCCTCGCCACCCACCTGAGGGACGCCGCGGCCGGGACGTACGAACCGATCCCCCACGCCGAGGACCGGCCCGCCTACCCGATGTCGGCAGCCCAGCGCCGCCTGTACCTCACGTGCGAACTGGACGACGTGGGCACCGCCTACAACCTGCCCGTCGCCCTGGAGTGGGACGGCGTCCTGGACGTCGCCCGCGTGCGCAAGGCGTTCGCCGGCCTGGCGGGGAGGCACGAGGCCCTGCGGACGAGCTTCCACCTGAACGACACACCCGGCGCGTCCGACCTGTACGAGCAGCGGATCGCCGACACCGTCGAGATTCCCGTCGCCGAACTCGCCCTGGACGGGCGCACCGCCGAGGACCTGCTCGCCGCGTTCACCCGGCCGTTCGACCTGGCCGCCGCGCCGCTGCTGCGGGCCGGCGTGGCCGGCGACGGCACCCGGAGCGTCCTGCTGGTCGACCTCCACCACATCATCGCCGACGGCACCACGATGGGCCTGCTGCTGGCCGACTTCGCCGCGCTGTACAACGGGGAGACGCTGCCCGACGTGAGCGTGCGGTACCGGGACGTGTCCGAGTGGGCCCGGAACCGCGACCAGAGCGACCAGCAGGCCTACTGGCTGGAGCAGTTCGCGGGCTTCGAGGAGTCCCCCGGCCTGATCACCGACATCCCCCGGCCGCGCCGGAAGACCTACACCGGCGCGTGTGTGGAGGACGCGATCGCCGCCGGGCTGCGCGACGACATCGCCGCGTTCGCCACCGCACACCGGGCGACGCCGTTCATGGTGGAGTTGGCCGCCCTGATGGCGCTGCTCGGCACGTACACGCGCCAGGGGAAGGTCTGCGTCGGCGTCCCCAGCGCCGGGCGCGTCCACGCGGACACGCAGGGGGTTGTCGGCATGTTCGTCGACACGCTCGCCCTGCGCGGCGACGTGGGGGCGGCGGGCACCTTCGCCGGGCTCGTGGCGCAGGTGAAGGCGACCAGCCTGGCCGCGCTCACCCACCAGGAGTACCCGTTCGAGGAGCTGGTGGACGCCCTCGGCGTCGCCCGGCATCCGTCCCGCAACCCGCTGTTCGACGTGACGTTCACCGTCCAGAACACCCCGGAGGTGGCCGGGACCCTCGCCGGCCTGGCGCTGCGCCGCACCGTCCGGGGCGCGGACGCCGCCCAGTTCGACCTCGCGTTCGAGATCACCCCCGGCGCAGACGCCGACGCGCTGCGGCTCACGTACGACACCGCGCTGTTCCGCCCGGACACCGCCGAGCGCCTCGTCCGCCACTACCGCACGCTGCTCGCGGCGGCGATCGCCACCCCGGACGCCCCCCTCGCCGGCCTGCCCCTCATGGACGAGGACGAACGCACGACCGTCCTGGAGCGTTTCTCCGGGGCGGCCGCCGCCCGCACCCTCGCGCCCGCACCCGACATCGCCACCGTGTTCGCCGCCCAGGTCGCCGCCCACCCCGACAAGGCCGCCCTGATCGGCGAGGAGGGCACGATGACGTACGCCGGCCTGGACGCCCGGACGCGGGCGGTCGCCGGCTGGCTCATCGCGCACGGCGTGGGACGGGACGACCTCGTCGCGGTGTACGCGGGCGCCGGCTTCGGCTACGCCATCGCGACGCTGGGCGTGCTGCGGGCCGGGGCGGCGTTCTGCCCCATCAGCGCCTCCACCCCGCCCGCGCGGGTCCGGCTCATGCTCGACGACGCCAAGCCCGCGGCGTTCCTGCTCGCCGGCGCGGCGGCGCCGTTCGAGCCCGGGACGCCGGTCGCGGACGTGTTCACGGTCGACGACGACACGCCCGCGCCGTGGCCGCACCCCGACCCGTCCGACCTGGCCTACTGCATCTACACGTCCGGCACGACGGGGACGCCCAAGGCCGTGCTGAACGAGCACCGGGGCCTGGCCAACCTCGTGGACCACGCCGAATGCTGGGCCGGCGCCGCGGCGGACGACGCCGTCATCCCGCACCTGGCCAGCCCCGCGTTCGACGCGTCGATCCTGGAGGTCCTCCTCACGCTGGCCCACGGCGGCTCCGTCCGCTGTCTCGCCGACGGGGACAATCAGGATCCCGACGCGATCCGGGCCGCCCTCGCCGGCTGCACGGCGACGTACCTCATGCCCCAGATGATCCAGGCGGTGCGCCCCACCGGCCTGCGGGTCCTGGCGAGCGTCGCCGCCCCCGTGACGCCGGACGTGTTCGCCGACGCGCCCGGCAACGATTTCTTCCTGAACGGCTACGGCCCGACCGAGTGCTCCGTCGCCACGACCACCTGGTGGTGCCGGGGCGCGCAGGCGTTGCCGGCCCGGATCCCGATCGGACGCCCGCTGGCCGGCGCCGAGGCGTACGTGCTCAACGGCACCGTCCCGTGCCCCATCGGCGTCGCCGGGGAGCTGTGCATCGGCGGGGTGGGGGTCGGCCGCGGCTATCTGAACCGGGCGGACCTCACCGCCGAACACTTCGTCCCCAACCCGTTCGGCGATGGACGGATGTACCGAAGCGGCGACCTCGTGCGCTGGCTGCCGGACGGAAACCTGGAGTTCCTCGGACGCGCCGACGGCCAGGTGAAGGTCCGCGGTTTCCGCATCGAGCTGGGCGAGGTGGAGACCGCGCTGCGGACCTTGCCCGGGGTGAACGCCGCCGTCGTCACCGCCGTCGCGCGGGACCGTGACGGGCAGGGCGACATCGACGTCGCGGGCCTCACGGAACTGGTCGGGTACGTCGTCGCGGAGGTCGGCTTCGATGCCGCGGCCGCCCGGCGCGCCCTGCTGCAGCGGCTGCCGGACTACATGGTGCCGGCCCGCCTGATCCGGCTGGACGAGCTGCCGCTCACGGCGAGCGGCAAGATCGACCGGCGGCGCCTGCCGCGCGATGCCCACGACGCCAGCCCGGCCGCCGCGAACCCGGACTGGCCGGCGAGCCGGGAGGAGGCACTCCTCGCCTGGGTGTTCGGGGAGGTGCTGGACGTCGGCCCGGTGGGGACGGGGGCCGACTTCTTCGAGCTGGGCGGCAACTCGCTGCGCGTCATCGAGGCGTCCAACCTGCTCGCGTCGCTGTCGGGGGTGCGGCTGCCGTTCCGGACGTGGGTGCAGACACCGACCGTGGGAGCGTTGGCGTCCGCGCTGCGCGAGGCGGATGAGCGGCGATGAACACAAGACCGGGGTCCCGGGAAGAGATGATCGTCGCCTGGGTGCGCGGGGCGGCCGGGACGGACGCCGTCGGGGCGGCCGGGACGGACGCCGAAAAGGCGGCCGATCTTCTGGAGCAGATGACCGGCGTGCGCCTGGATCCGGGGGTGTGGGCGGGGGACGACCGCACGGTTGCCGCCGCGCTGCACGCGGCCAAGGCGGGGGCGCGTCCGGGTGCGGGTATCCCGCACCGCGACGCCCGGGACGCCTACCCGATGTCGGCCGCCCAGCAGCAGGTGTACCTCGCCTGCCAGCGGTTGGGGCCGGGCCTGCACTACAACATGCCGCTGGCCCTGGAACTGGCCGGCCCCGTGGATGTGCCGCGGGCCCGCGCGGCCGTGGCGGCCCTCGTCGCGCGGCATGAGGCGCTGCGCACGTGGTTCTCCGCCGACATCGGCGACGACCGCACCCCCCACTTCTGGGCGCACGTCGAGACGGACGTGGCCCCGCCGGTCGAGGTGCGGGACCTGGCCCCGACCGACACGCCCGAGTCGGTGATCGCCACGTGGGCCCGCCCGTTCGACCTGGCCCGGGCCCCCCTGATGCGCGTGCTGGTCGCCACCCGAGAGGAGCGCAGCCTCGTCGCCCTCGACATGCACCACCTGATCTCGGACGCCCGGACGGCGCAGGTGCTGCTGGAGGAGTTCTCGGCCCTGTACGCCGGGGAGACCCTGCCGGACGTCCGGGCCCAGTACGGCGACTGGAGCGCCTGGGCGGCGGGGCGGGACCTCACGGCGGCGAAAGCCTTCTGGCTGGGGCAGTTCCCGCACCGGCCGGAACCGGGCGACCTCGTGCCGGACTTCCCCCGGTCGAACCGGGCGGCCCCGGCGGGCGCGGTCGCGCGCGCCCACGTGCCCGGTGCGGTCCGGGGGGCGGTGGAGGCGTTTGCCGCCGCCTCGTCGGCGACGCCGTTCATGGTGCTGCTCGCCGGGCTGATGGCGACGCTGGCCCGGTACTCCCGCCAGGACGACGTCACGATCGGCTGCCCCGTCTCCGGCCGGCTGCACGTCGACGTCCAGCGCACCGCCGGCCTGTTCGTGAACACGCTGGCGCTGCGCGGTCATCCGCGCCGCGACACGACGTTCGCCGCGCTGGCCGCCGACGTGGCCCGGACGTGCGAAGCGGCCTTCGACAACCAGGAATACCCGTACGAGGCGCTCGTCGAGGCGCTCGGGGCCCGCGGCGACGCGTCCCGCAACCCGCTGTTCGACGTCACGCTGGCGCTGCAGGACGGTCCCGCCGTGCCCGACCGCTGGGCCGGCCTGCCGTGTGTGCGCGCCGCGACCGGTCCCGCGCCGGCGAAGTTCGACCTGAGTTTCACCGTGACGCCCGCCGGCGACGGCTACGACATCGAGCTGACGTACAACCCGGCGCTGTACCGGGCCGAGAGTGCGGACCGGCTGATCCGGTCGTGGCTGGTGCTGCTCGGCGCGGGTGTCGCCGCGCCCGGGACCCCGCTGGCCGGCCTGCCCCTGATGGACGAGGCGGAACGCGCCCACGTCCTCGCGCTCGCGCACGGTCCCGCGGCGGGCGATGGGCCGATCGTGCCCCAGCTCGCCCTGGCCGCCGCCGCGGCGGGCCCCCACCACGCCGCGCTCGTCTTCGAGGATGCGACGCTGACGTACGCCGAGTTCACGGCGCGCGCCTTCGCCGTCGCGGCGTGGCTGCGCGACGCCGGCGTCCGTCCGGGCGATCTTGTCGCGGTCGTCGCCGGCCGGGGGTTCGGCTACCCGGTGGGCGCGTTCGGCGCGCTGTTCGCGGGCGCCGCCTTCCTGCCCATCGACCACGCCTTCCCCGCGCAGCGCGTGCTATTCGAACTGGAGGACAGCGGGGCGAAGGCCGTCCTGCTCGCCGACACGACACTCGCGTTCGCGACGTCCCTGCCCACCCTCGACCTCCGCACCCCGCTGCCCCCGGCGACCGGCTTCACCCCGGTCGACGTCGGCCCGGACGACCTGGCGTACTGCATCTACACCTCCGGCACCACCGGGGTACCCAAGGGTGTGCTGCTGAACCACGCGGGCCTGGCGAACCTCGCCCGGCACGCCGCCACCGATCTTCGGATCACCGCCGCCGATGTGGTCTGCCAGTTCGCCTCGCCGGCGTTCGACGCGTCGGTGTGGGAGATGACGGCGGCGCTGTCGAACGGCGCCACCCTCGTCCTGCTGCCGGAGGGCACCAACTGGGATCCGGACGAGACGCGCGACGTCCTGTCGCGGTGCACCGTGACGCTCCTGCCGCCGCACCTGGTGCCGTTCGTCCGCCCGCAGGGCCTGCGGGTGCTGGTCACCGGCGGGGCCGCCGCCGAACCGGCGACGGTGCGGGGCGCGTCCGGCAACGCCGCGTACGTGAACGCGTACGGGCCGACCGAAATCACCGTCATGGCGACGGTGTGGCATCACGCGCCGGCGGAGCCGGTGCCCGTCCACGTGCCCATCGGGCGGCCCCTCCCCGGGGTGGTCACGTACGTGCTCGACGGCGACGAGCTGTGCCCGGTGGGGCAGCCGGGCGAGCTGGTGATCGGCGGCGTCGGCGTGGCGCGCGGCTACCTGAACCGGCCCGACCTCACCGCCGCGGCGTTCGTGCCCGACCCGTTCGGGCCCGGACGGTGCTACCGGTCCGGCGACCTGACCCGCTGGACGCCCGACGGCGACCTGGAATACCTGGGCCGGATCGACGAGCAGGTGAAGGTCCGCGGTTACCGGGTCGAACTGGGCGAGGTGGAGGCCACCCTCGCGCGGGTCCCCGGCGTGCGCGGCGCGGCGGTCGTCGCCCGGACCGGGCCGGAGGACACGGGGGTCACCGAGCTGGTCGCCTACGTCGCCGCCGACGAGGGTCTCGACGTCGGCCGGCTGCGCAGCGAGGCGGCCCGGCACCTGCCGGACTACATGATTCCGGGCACGGTGATCCGCCTCGACGCGCTGCCGGTGAACGCCAGCGGCAAGATCGACAAGGCCGCTCTGCCGGCGCCCGGCACGCCCGGCACGCCCACGCCGGAGGCCGCCCCCGCCGACGGGAGCGCGCCCGCCCGGGTGGCGAGCCCGCCGCGCACCGCGGAGGAGGCCGTCGTCGTCGCCGCGTTCGCCGAGGTGCTCGACGTCGGCATCGTCGGCACCGATGACAGTTTCTTCGCGCTGGGCGGCGACTCGATCAAGGCCATCCACGTCGTGTCCCGGGTCCGCGAAGCCGGCTACGACCTGACCGTGCACGACCTGATGGAGGCCCGCACGCCGGCCGCGATCGCCCATGCGCTGGTCCCGTCGCTCGTCCCGGCCGCCGACCAGAGCCCGCTGAGCGGCGTCGTGCCCCTCACCCCGATCCAGCAGGCGTTCTTCGCCGCCCGGTACCCCGCGCCCGGCCACTACAACCAGGCGCTCGCCCTGGATTCCCGCGAACCGCTGGACGAGGCGGCGCTCACGTCCGCCCTGTCCGCCCTGTGCGCCCACCACGACATGCTGCGCGCGCACTATCCCGGCGGCGTCCAGACGGTGCGTCCGGCGTCGGAGATTCCGCTGACGGTGCTCGCGTGGCGCGGCGAGGCCGACGCGGCCGCCCGCAACACGGCCTTCCAGGCCGGCTTCGACCTGGAGGCGGGCCCGCTGGTGCGCGCCGTGGTGTACCGCGGCGACGCCTGCGACCACCTGCTGCTCATCGCCCACCATCTGGTGGTCGACGCCGTGTCGTGGCGGATCCTCGCCGAGGACCTCGCCGCGGCGTACGCCCAGGCCCGGGACGGACACGTCCCCGCGTTGCCGCCGAGGACGGCGTCGTTCCGCGACTGGGCGGATGCGCTCGCCGCGTACCTGGCCGAGGGGACGGTCGACGCGGAGGCGCCGGCCTGGCGGCGGGCGCTGGCGGACGTGGCGACGTCCGACCTCGCCGGGGCCGGCCCGGGCGGGCCGTTCACGCCGGGACGCGCACGGCTGCAGCTCGGACGCGAGCCGACGCGGGAGCTGCTGCGCGAGGCCGGGGCCGCGTTCGATGCCCAGATCAACGACCTGTTGCTCGCCGCGTTCGCGCTGGCCGTGCGCCGGTCGACCGGACATGCGCGCGTATGCATCGAACTGGAGAGCCATGGCCGGGTCGGCCTGCCGTTCCCCGGCCGGGGCCGGCTCGCGCTCGACCGGACCGTCGGCTGGTTCACCTGCACCTACCCGGTGACGCTCGCCGCGTCCGACGACGTCGGCCAGACCATCGGCGACGTGAGGGACGCCCTGCGCGCCGTGCCCGCCCTGGGTGTCGGCTACGGCCTGCTCGCCGGGCGCGGCGACTTCGGCGCGTCCCCGCCGCGCCTGGGCGCGTCCCCGCCGCGCCTGGGCGCGTCCCCGCCGCGCCTGGGCGCGTCCCCGCCGCGCCCGCGCGTCACGTTCAACTACCTCGGCGACTCCTCCGGGGGGCCGGCGGGGTTCAGCCCGTCGGCGCTGCCGGTCGGCGACATGATCGCCGCCGCGAACGGCCCCGGCAACGACGTGACCGTGACCGGCGCGGTGCGCGACGGCCTCCTGGGGTTCACCATCGATTTCGATGCCGCCCGCATCGAACCGGAGGCGGTCGACGATCTCTGCCGGTGTTTCGAGGAGGCCCTGGGCGATGTCGTCGCGGCCGGCCGCGAGGCGGCCGCGACCGGCGCCGCCTTGGGATTGGACGACGACGCGATGCGCGCGCTCGGCGCGCTGCTGGGCGAACGGGGAGACTGACATGGACACCGTGGCCACACAGGTGCAGGCGGCCTACCGCCTGGCGCCCCTGCAGCAGGGAATGCTCTACCACCACATGGTGGGCGAGACGCCAGGTCTGGACATCATGCAGCTCGTCATGCGGATTCCCCAGGCCCTCGACGAGGACCGCACCCGGCACGCGCTGCACCTGGTCGCGGCCCGGCACGACGCGCTGCGGACCCTGATCCTGTACCGGCAGGTGGAGGTGCCCCGGCAGGTCGTCCTGAAGAAACGCAACCCGGGGTTCACCGTGTACGACTGGCGTGCGGCGGACGACGCCGAGGCGCAGCTGGCACGCCTGCGCGACGCGGATGTGTCACGCGGCTTCGACCTGGAGCGGGATCCGCTGTGGCGCATCGGCCTGGTGTTCCTGCCGTCCGGGTGTGCCCTGGTGCTGACGATGCACCACATCATCATGGACGGTTGGTCCCTGGAGACGATCATCGCCGACTTCGCCCGCGCCTACACCGACCTGTCGGGTGCCGACCCGGCGGTGTTGGCCGACTCGCCCGCGTGGCGGCGTCCGGGCCAGGTGTCGTACGGCGACTTCGTCGCCTGGGTCGAATCGCAGGATCCGCGGCTCGACTATTGGCGGGACCTGCTGGCCGGATACGACGAGCCCGTCTGTCCCCCGCCGGACACCGACGGGGAGCCCGGGCCGGGAACGGTGAGAGTGACCGTGCCCGACGAGCTCAGCGCCCGCATGGCGGTCGTCGCGGCGTCGCTCGACGTCACGGTGAACGCGCTGCTGGAGGCGGCGTGGGGGGTGGCGCTGGGACGCTACGGGCCCGCCCGCGATGCGGTGTTCGGCGAGGCCGTGTCGGGACGGAACGCTCCGCTGCGCGGCATCGGCACGGTCGTCGGCCTGTTCGTCAACACGATCCCGGTGCGCGTGCGGGTGGGGGCGTCCGACACGGTCGCCGATCTGCTGCGGGCGCTGCACCGCCAGGGCCTGGAAAGCAACGAGCACGTGTCCGCCACCCTGGCGGATGTGCAGCAGACCAGCCCGCTTGGCCGCGCCTTGATCTCGTCCCTGTTCACGTTCGAGAATCACGCCCAGGTCGACGCGGACAGCCGCGAGTTCCTGGGCGCCCAGGTGACGATGGAGTACGGCGAGGAGGTCCTCGGCTACCCGTTCTCGTTCAAGGCCTGGCAGGACGAGCACCTGCACCTGAACCTGATGTACAACGAGGCGTACGGGCGCACCGGTGTGGAGCGGCTCGCCGGGCGACTGGTGGGCCTGCTGGACCAGATGACGGCGTCCCCGCACGCCCTCGTGTCGGCGTGCGAGTTCCTCCCCCCCGCCGAGCAGGCGGCGATCGACGGCCGGGCCCGCCCGGCGGTGCGGGCCGCGGCCCCGGCGGATGCCGGTGAGTTCATCGCGCCGCGGGACGACGACGAGGTCCTCGTCGAGGCCGCCTTCCAGCACGTGCTCGGCCTGTCGCGACCCATCGGCGTGCGCGAGGATTTCCTGGCCTTGGGCGGCCACTCGTTGCGGGCGCAGCGCGGCACCACGTTCCTCCAGGCCCGCTCCGGCGTGCGTGTGCCCGTGCGCGCCTGGTTCACCTCACCGACCATCGAGGGGCTCGCCCAGGTGTTGCGCGACGCCCGGGCGCGGGGCAGGCGTCCGACGTCCACGCCGGAGCCTGCCGTCGCGACGCCCGTCCCGGCGGCGGCCCCGGACCCGGCGTCCCGGGCGGGCGTCCACCCGATGTCGAGCCCGCAGCGGCGCCTGTTCGCGGTGTGCCAGATCGACGACCTCGGCACCGCGTACAACACCCCCATGGCGTTGGAACTCACCGGCGAGGTGGACGCGGACCGGCTGGAGGCCGCGCTGGGGGCGCTGACGCGGCGCCACGGGGCGCTGCGCACCTGCTTCCGCGTCGGCGAGGGCGACCTGCCGGTGCAGGTCGTCCTCCCGCCCGGGGAGGTGACGCTCCCGCTGGAGCGTCGCCGGCTGAGGGACGACGACACGGCCGAGTCGCTGTTGGCCGGTTTCGTCCGGCCCTTCGACCTGGCGCGCGCCCCGCTGATGCGGGTGTGCGCGGCGAGCGGGGCCGGACGGACGATCGTGCTCGTCGACTTCCACCACATCATCGCCGACGGCGCCTCGGTGGCGGTGCTGATGGAGGACCTCGCCGCGTTCTACGACGACGGCCCGGACGCCCTCGGTGCGGCCCCGCAGTACGCCACGTGGAGCGAACAGGCCCGCACACGCGACCTGTCGGCACAAAAGGCCTACTGGAATGGCGTTTTCGCACGTGAGACTCCGCCGGGCGATCTGCCGCTCGATACCCCCCGGGGTGTCCGGCAGCAGTTCGCGGGCGGGGCGGTCGCCGGGGTCGTGCCCGCGTCCGTCCGGCGCGGCGTCGAGGCGCTCGCCCGCGCCCACCGCGGCACGCCGTACATGGTCTTCCTGGCCGCCCAGATGGCGCTGTTGCGCGCGTACACCCGGCAGTCGGACGTCACGATCGGCAGCCCGGTGTCGGGACGGACCACCCCGGGCGCCGAGGGTGCGGTCGGGATGTTCGTGAACACGCTGGCGCTGCGCGCCCACCCCGCGCCGCGCACGACGTTCGCCGAGCTGTTGGACGAGGTGACACAGGTCACGCTGGCCGCGCTGGAGAACCAGGACTACCCGTTCGAGGACCTCGTCGACGACGTCGCCTGGCTGCGGCGCGACCTCGCCCGCAATCCCCTGTTCGACGTGATGCTGGCGTTGCAGAACAACGAGCCGCCGGTGGTTGCGTTCACGGGGCTGGACCTGGTGCGCACCGTCTCGACCGAGACCCCGGCCCGTTTCGACCTCACCTGGAACATCGCGGAGGCGGGTGAGACCTACGCGGTCGACCTGCTGTATGCGTCCGCGCTGTTCCGCCGCGACACGGCCGAGCGGATGATGGGCGCGTACCTCCGGCTGCTCGCGGCGGCCGTCGAGGCGCCGGGGACAGCCCTGGCGGACCTCCCCCTGATGGACGAGGCGGAGCGGCGTCTCATCCTGGAGGAGTTCTCCGGGGCCGGGGATCTCGCGCCCATCGCCGAACAGGACAGTTTCGTCACGCTGTTCGAGGCGCAGGTCGCGGCGGGTCCGGACCGGGTGGCGCTGGCGCTGGACGACGACCGCCTGACGTACGCCGGCCTGCAGGCCCGGGCGGGCGCCGTGGCGGCGTGGCTGGTGGACGCCGGTGTGCGGCGCGGCGACCTGGTCGGGATCGTCGCCGGGGCCGGCTTCGGGCACGTCACGGCCGCGCTCGGCATCATGATGGCCGGGGCCGCGTTCGTTCCCCTCGACGCGTCGACGCCGCCCGAGCGGGCGGCGTTCATCCTCCGGGACGCCGGGGTCACCGCCGTGTGCCTCGCCGACGCGCCCCTGCCCTGCGACGCGGACGTGCCGGTGCTGGACGTCGCCGCGCTCGTGGCGGAGGCCGGCGCCGCCGCACGGGTCGACCTGCCCGCGCCGGGTGCGGCGGATCTGGCGTACTGCATCTACACGTCCGGCACGACGGGCGTCCCCAAGGGTGTCCTGCTGGAGCACCGGGGGCTGGTGAACCTGGTCCGGTACTACTCCGGCGACCTGCGGATCACGCCCGCCGACACGATCCTGCAGTTCGCGAGTCCCGCGTTCGACGCATCCGTGTGGGACATGACGATGGCGCTGAGCGGCGGCGCGACGCTGCGAATGCTGCCGCACGACGGGGCCTGGGATCCGGACGGGCTCCGGGACGGGCTCCGCTCGTGCACCGTCGCGACGCTGCCGCCGGCGTTGGCCCTGGCCACCGGACCGTCCGGGCTGCGCCTGCTGATCACGGCTGCCAGCGCGGCCACGCCGGCGGTGGTGGAGTGCGCTCGCGAGTGCGGCCGGTACGTGAACGGCTACGGGCCGACCGAGACGACGGTTGCGGCGAGTAGCTGGGGGCACACGCCCGGCGAGCCGGTTCCGGACGTCGTCCCGATCGGGCGGCCCCTGCCCGGGGTGAGCGTGTACGTGCTGGACGGGCTGGAGCCGTGCCCGGTCGGCGTCCCCGGGGAGCTGTGCGTCGGCGGGGCGGGTGTGGCACGCGGCTACCTGAACCGTCCCGAGTTGACGGCGGAGCGGTTCATCGACAATCCCTATGGCGAGGGTCGTCTCTACCGGACCGGGGATGTGGCCCGGTGGCTCCAAGACGGCAACCTGGAGTTCCTCGGGCGCACCGACGACCAGGTGAAGATCCGCGGCTACCGTATCGAGTTGGGCGAGATCGAGGCGACGCTTGCCGGGTTGCCCGGTGTCCGCGAGGCGGCTGTCGTCGTCCGGACGGCCGGCGACGGCGAGGCCGCCCTGTGCGGGTATGTGGCGGCCGAGGGTTCCGACTCCGACACGCTGCTGGCCGGCCTCGCGCGGCACCTGCCGGCCTACATGGTGCCGGACCAACTGGTGGTGCTCGGGGCGCTGCCGCACAACACGAGCGGCAAGGTGGACAAGGCGGCGCTGCCCATCGTCGTGGCGCCGAACGCCGGGCCGCACGTCGCACCGGCCGGCGCGGCGGAACTGGCGGTCGCCGCCTGCTTCGAGGCGATCCTCGGGGCGCGCGACGGCGACGACGACGCCGGCGTGCATGCGGACGCCGACTTCTTCGCCCTCGGCGGGGACTCCATCAAGGCGATCCGCATGGTGTCGCGGCTGCGGGAGGCGGGCTACGGGACGACGGTGCGGGACATCATCACGGCCCGCACGCTCCGGCGCATCGCCGCCGGGCTGACCGGGGCGCCCGCGGCGGCCGCCTCCAACGAACCGGTCACGGGCGAGGTGCCGCTGACGCCGATCCAGCGGGCGTTCTTCGCGGCGGGCCACGCCCGCCCGGGGCACTTCAACCAGGCGGTGTTCCTGCGCTCGTCCGAACCGTTGGACGAGGCGGCGCTGGGCGAGGCGCTCGCCGCGCTCGCCCGCCACCACGACATGCTGCGCGCGTGCTACCCGGGCGGGGTGCAGCGTGTGCGCGCGGTGGACGAGGGGCCACTGTATGCATTGACCAGCATCGACACGCGTGGACGGAGGGTCGACCCGGTCCAGGTGGGGGCGTTCAACGATGCCATCCAGGCCTCCTTCGACCTGGAGACGGGGCCGCTGCTGGCCGCGTGCCGGCACCGCACCGACGACGGCGACCACCTGCTGCTCGCGATCCACCACCTGGTGGTGGACGGCGTGTCCTGGCGGATCCTCGCCGAGGACCTGGCGAACGCCTACGCCCAGGCGCGCGCCGGCGCGACGCCGCGCCTGCCCGACAAGACCGCCTCGTTCCGGGATTGGGCCCTGCTGCTGGAGGAGATCGTGACGAGCGGCGCCGCGGCGGCGGAGGACGACTACTGGCGGACGACGGCCGGGCAGGCGCAGACGCACGACCTGCGCCCGTCGCGGGCCCCCGCACCCGGGGCGGCCGGCTACGCCCGGACGGCGATCCGCGCCACCGCCGACGTGACCGCCGGGCTGCTGCGCGGCACCGGCGCGTACGAGGTGGACCAGGTGCTGCTCGCGGCGTTCGCCCTCGCGGCCGGCCGGTGGAGCGGTCAGGCGCAGGTGGGGTTCGAGGTGGAGGGTCACGGACGCGAGCCGTGGACGCGGACGGTCGCGGTCGACCGGACGGTCGGCTGGTTCACCAGCTGGTACCCGGTGGTGCTGCCGACGCGGGGCGACGCGGGCGACGTCCTGGCCGCGACCCGGGAGGTGCTGCACGGGGTGCCGCACGGCGGCCTCGGGTACGGGCTGCTCCACGGGGTGGGGGCACCGCACCCGGGGTGGGTGTTCAACTACCTCGGGCAGGCCGACGCCGAGCAGACGGGACCGCTGACCCCGTCCCCCTGGCCGGCCGGCGCGACGATCGCCCCGGAGAACCGCCTGCCGAACGCCGTATCCATGAACGGGAGCATCGCGGGCGGCGTGTTGACGTTCGACGTGACGTACGACACGGCCCTGTGGCACGAGGCCGACGTCCAGGCGTTCGCCCGGGCGTACGAGACGGCCCTGACCGAGGTCGTGGCCCACTGCGCCGCCGCCCCGCGCCTGGCCGCGCCCGGAGTGAGCGCGGCCGAGGCCGACGAGATCGCATCCCTGTTCGAGTGAGGAGACCCCCGCCATGCCGATCGTCGAGGACATCCACAACCTGACGCCGCTGCAACGCGGCATGCTGTACCACCAGCTGGCGGCCCCGCACAGCGGGGCGTACGTGCTGCAGCAGACGTTTTCCGTCGCGGGCGTGCTGCCGCCGGACGCGGTCCGGGACGCGCTCGCCGTGGTGGCGCAGCGGCACGACGTGCTGCGGACGGCGTTCACCGTCCCCCGCTCCAGCGGCACGCCGCGGCAGGTGCTGCTGGCGGGCCGGGTGCCCGGCTTCGCGGTGATCGAGGCCGGCGAGCCGGAGCTGGCCGCGATCGAGGCACGGGACGTCGCCGCCGGCTTCGACCTGGAGCGCGATCCGCTGTTCCGGGTGACGTACGTGCGCCACGCCCCCGCGGCGGGGGCGCTGATCGTGACCGCGCATCACATCATCCTGGACGGCTGGAGCCTGCCGATCATCATCGGGGATTTCGTGGCGGCATGCTCGGCGCTGCTGCGCGGCGAGTCCCCCGATGCGCTCGCGGCGGCCGCCCGGGCGCAGTGCGCCGCCGCGCTGCGGTACCGGGACTACCTCCGCTGGCGCGACACCCAGGACACGACCGCCGACCTGGCGTACTGGCGCGGCCTGCTGGCGGGCTACGAGGCGCCACTCGGCGTGCCCGCCGTGTATCCCCCCGAGCCGGGTGCGGGCGGGGTTGCCGTCGCGCGCACGTCCCTGGACGAGGACGAGACCGCCCGGCTCACGGCTGCCGCGGCGTCGTGCGGCGTGACGGTCGCGACGGTGCTGGCGGCCACGTGGGGGCTGGTGTTGCAGCGGTACCACGACGTGGACGACGCGGTCTTCGGCACGGTCGTGTCGGGGCGCGACGTGCCGCTGGTGGGGGTGGAGCGTGTGCCGGGCCTGTTCATCAACACGCTGCCGGTGCGGGTGCGGACGGCGCCGGACATGACGGTCCGGGCGCTGCTGGCCGATCAGCAGACGCAGTCGCTGGACACCGGCCGGCACGCGCTGGCCGCGCTGAGCGACATCCAGGCGCCCTGGGGCAAGGCGGGGGTGTTCGAGACGGTGTTCGCGTTCGAGAACTACTTCGCGGGGGACGCCCCGCCGGTGCCGCTGCCGGGCGTCGAGCTGACGCTGCGGCAGGGCCGGGAGCAGACGACGTACCCGGTGTCGATCCGGTGCAGTGCGGACCGGGCGATCCGCGCCGACGCGCTGTACGATCCGGCCCGCTACGGGCGGGACGACATGGAGTTGCTGCTGCGGCGCTACCGGCTGGCGCTCGGCGGGATCGCGCCGGGCCTGGACGGCCCGGTCGCCGCGCTGCCGATGGTGGACGAGGCCGAGCGTGTCCATATCCTGTCGGACCTGTGCGGGGAGGTGACCCCACCGTCCGGACGCACGGCGGTGGAGGTGTTCGCCGACATCGTGCGGGAGCGTCCGGACGCGGTCGCGCTGCGCCGGGGCGACGAGACGGTGACGTACGCGGAGCTGGACGTGCGCTCCAACCGCCTGGCCCGTACGCTCCAGGGCCGCGGCGTGGGGCCGGGACGGTTCGTCGCCGTGTGGGGTGTGCGGACGCCGGTGTGGGTCACCGCGATGCTCGCGACCATGAAGGCGGGCGGCGCGTACCTCCCGATCGATCTGAAGACGCCCGGGGAACGCGCCCGGTTCATGCTGGAGGACTCGGGGGCCGTCCTCGTCCTGGTGTGCGGCCCGGAAACCCCGCCGGACGTGGGCGAATGGCCGACGCTGGACGTGCGGGACGACCTCGTCCTCGATCCGGACGGTTCCCCGCCGGCCCTGGCCGCCGGCCCGGAAGATGTTGCGTACTGCATCTACACGTCCGGCACCACCGGGCAGCCGAAGGGTGTGCTGATCGAGCACCACAGCCTGGTGAACCTGGGCGTTTTCATGGGGGACCTGATCGGGAAGACGGCGCGGGTGCTCCAGTTCGGGGGGTGCGCGTTCGACGTGTCGATCATGGAGACGTTCGGCCCGCTGCTGAACGGGGCGGAGGTGGTGCTCGTCGATCAGGACGTGATCCTCGATGTCGACCGGTTCGCCGCGTACGTCGCCCGGCAGGGCATCACGTGGATGGTGCTGCCGCCGCCGTACTACCGGCAGAGCCGGCTCGGGCCCGTGCCGGCATTGGCGACGGGGGGCACCGCCTCGACGCCGGAGATCGTGGAGCGGGCGGCGCGGCAGGGGGCGTACATGAACGTCTACGGGCCGACCGAGATCACGGTGATCAGCCACGCCTGGGGTTACCCGGGCGGGCCGGTGCCCGACCCGGTGCCGATCGGCAAGCCGCTGCGGGGCGACCAGGGGTACGTGCTGTGGGGCCCGGAGCTGCGCCTGGCCGGGATCGGGATGGCGGGCGAGCTGTGCGTCGGCGGGGCCGGGGTGGCGCGCGGCTATCTGAACCGGGACGACCTGACCGCCGAGCGGTTCGTCCCGAATCCTCATCGGCCGGGACGCCTGTACCGCACCGGCGACATGGTGCGCCTGGCGCCGGACGGAAACGTCGTGTACCTGGGACGCCGCGACGGCCAGGTGAAGGTGCGCGGTTTCCGCATCGAACTGGCCGACATCGAGGCGGCGCTGCGGGCGCTGCCGGGCGTGACGGACGCGGTCGTCTCCGCCCGGCCCGACCCGGCGGGCGACCTGGCGCTGTACGCGTACGTCACCGGTGAGGAACCGCTGGATCTGTCCCGCGTGCGCGCCGGATGCGCCCACGCGCTGCCGCCGCACATGGTGCCGTCCCGCATCAGGCAGATCGAGGCGATCCCGCTGAACGTCGCGGACAAGCCCGATCTTTCGGCGCTGCCCGACATCGAGGCGCCGGCCGCCCGCGCGGTGAAGCCGCCGCGCGACGGGCTGGAGGCGGCCGCCCGCGACATCGTCGCGGAGGCGCTCGGGACGGGTGTGCTCGGCGTGGACGAGGACTTCTTCGAGGCCGGCGGGGATTCGATGAAGGCCATGGCGATCGCCGCGCGCCTCGCCGGGGTGGGGTTGCACGTCACCGTCGCGGACATCTTCTCCCGGCGCACCGTGGAGGCGATCGTGGCCGGGGCGCGGGCGGCCGAGGCCGCGCCGCCCGCCGCCTTGTCCGCGGCGGCGGGGGACGCACCGGCGGACGTCGAGGCCGCCTGGGAGGCGCTTCGTCCCGGGTTGGACGCCCAGGCGCGCCCGTCCGCACTCGGGCCGGCCCGGCCGCTGACGTGCGCGCAGGCCGCGTCCGCCCGGCTGGGCGTGCTGGGCTCGCTGGGGCAGGTGGAGGTCGCGGCGGCGTACGAGCCGGGACGGTTCGCGTCCGCGTGGCGCGCGCTGCTGGCGGGCGCCCGGGCGCTGGCGACCGCGATCACGCTGGACGGGGAGGGCGCCTGGTGCGACGTGGCGGACGCGGACGTGGACGCGCCCGTCCTCGACCTGGTGGGGGTGCGTCCCGACGAGCAGGCCCGGGCGCTGCGGGTGCTGTCGGGCCGGGCCGCGGCGGCGTACGCCCGTCCGGAGGCGTACCGCGGCACCTTCCTGGCGGCCCACCGGGTGTTCGCGGCCCGCACCGCGGCGGACCGGTTCGTCGTGGTGATGCCGGTGTCGCACCTGGTGTACGACGCGTTCTCGAACGAACTGCTGGCGAGGCGGCTGCGCGCGGCGTACGCGGACCCGTCCGTCGTGGCTCGCCCCGGTGCGCGGATGGAGGACTTCGACACGGTCATGCGCCAGGGCCCCGATGTGGGCGACGACGATCTTGTGGCGGCGCTGCGCCTGGAGGAGTTCGCCGGGGCGTTGCGGGAGCGTCCGGGTTGGCCGGCCGACGCGTACGCGAACCTCACGGTGCCCCTGGAGAACGTCCGCCCGGGGGCGTTGCCCGGCGTGGCCGAGGCGGTGGTCGCGGCGGCGTTGCGGTTCACCGCACCGACGGGGCCGCTGCCGCTTCTGGTGGTGAACGCGGCGCGGTCGTACACGGGGATCTCCGCCGCGGACACGATCGGGGAGTTCATCGACCTGGTGCCCCTGCTGTGGCGCCCGGGCGAGTCGTTCGGGGACGTGCGGGCGCGGGTGATGGCGTACGTCCGGGCGCACCGGGTGAACACCGCCGCGCTGCTCGGCGATCCCGAGTTGGCCAGGCGTTTCCCGCGGGCGTCCGCCCTGCTGGCGGAAAGCCTGCCGCTGGAGCGGTTGAGTGTGCAGGCGGTGAACCTGCTGTTGCTGTACGCCCCGGAGCCGTACGCGCCGGAGGCGCCGCCGGATCTTGCCGCCGACGCCCAAAACGCCCACCTGTTCTGCAACGTCGCCGCGACGCCCCGGGGGATCACGCTGGAGGGCGTGCGGTGCCCTCCGGGCTCGGAGGCGGCACTGCTGGCGGCGCTGCGGGAGGCGGCGTCCGCAACGTGAGCGTGAGGCTCGTCGCGGTCGCGATCGACGAGCCCGGGCTCGACGACGACCTGGTGTCGCGGGCGCTGGCGGCCGCCCCGCCGGAGCGGGCGGTCGCGGCGCGGCGGTTCCGGTTCGGCGAGGATGTGCGCCGGGCCGTGCTGGGGGACGCGCTCGTGCGCGTGCTCGCCGGGCGGTGGTTCGGTGTTTCACCTGGTGAGGTGCGGTATGGGTACGACCCGCAGGGCAAGCCCCGCCTCGCGGCGCGGGAGGGGTTCTGCTTCAACGTGTCGCATGCGGGACGGTACGTGCTCGTCGGCGCCGGGGATGCGCCGGTCGGGGTGGACGTCGAGCGGATCGACCCGCGCCTGGGGTTCCGGCAGTTGGCGGCGATGGGGCG
>WQUE01000228.1 GCA_009785885.1 Actinomycetes bacterium | reverse complement strand
GAAGTACCCGGGCAAGACGAACGAACAGTTCACGGCGCTGCTGCTCAACCTGACGCTCGCGGCGGCCGGCGTGGTCCCGCCCCCACCGGAGGCGCCGGTCCCGGCGCGGCGGCCGTGCGTGCTGGACCCGCTGGCCGGACGGGGCACGACCCTGCTCGTGGCGTGGCGGGCCGGCTGCGACGCGGCCGGCGTCGAGGCGGACGGGGCGGCGTTCGAGGCGATGGCCGCATACGTCACCACGTACCTGCGCCGGACGCGGCGCCACCACCGCGCCGAGACCACGCCCGTGCGCCGCGACCGGCGCAAGCTGGGACGTCGGTTCGACGCCACCTGGCTCGACGCGTCGCTGACCCTGACCGTGTTCACGGGAGACACCCGCGACTCGGCGATGCTGTACGGCAAGCGGCGGTTCGATGCCGTCGTCACCGATGCGCCGTACGGCGTCGTGCACGGCGCCCGCGAGGCGAGCGGGCCCCGGGACCGCTCCCCCGCGCAGTTGCTGCGCGAGGCACTGCCGGTGTGGGCCGGCCAGCTTCGTCCCGGCGGGGCGCTGGGGCTGTCGTGGAACACGTACAGCCTGGCCCGCTCCGACCTGCTCGGTCTCGTGCGGGCGTCCGGTCTCGAACCGTGCACCGGCGGACCGTGGGATCGCCTGGCCCACCGGGTGGACGCGTCGATCGAGCGCGACCTCGTCGTCGCGGTCCGGCCCGCGACCTGACGCCCGCCTGCCCGCCGGCGGGCAGGCCGTAGGCTGGAGGGCATGAGTTCACGCGACGTCTGGCGCTCCGCCGTCCGTCTGGGCCGGCAGGTCGCCGGGCCGGGAACCCGGGGGATCCACCCCGCCGAGATGGCCGCCGCGGTCGCCGGACTGCGGGCGGCCGCCGCCCGGGCGCCGCGGCTGGTCGCCGAGGTCACCCAGCTGCCGGCGGGGACGGGTCCCGGCACCACGCTCGTCGTCGACCGCGACGGCCTCATGTGGGCGAACGCGACCACCATCCGACATCTTCTGGACGAGGCGGGCCCGGAGTTGGCCGGGGTCCTGCCACCCGCCCCGGTGCTGGGTGCCGTCCTGGGCGTGCTGGCAAGCCGGGTGCTGGGTCAGTTCGACCCGCTCGGCGAACAACCGCGGCTGCTGCTCGTGGCCCCCAACGTCGTCCGCATGGAGCGCGTCCTCGACGCCCATCCGGACGACTTCCGGCTGTGGGTGTGCCTCCACGAGGAGACCCACCGGGCGCAGTTCGCCGCCGCGCCGTGGCTGCGCGCGCACCTGATCGAGCTGGCCACGTCGCTCATGGCCGCCGACGCCGACGAGGAACCCTGGTGGAGCGACCTGCCCCGCCGTCTGACGCAGTGGCGCACGGAGCGCAACGCCGACCACGCGGCCACGAGCCTGGGCCTGATCTCGGCCTGGTCGGGCCCCGCGACCGCCGCCGCGCTGGACGGGATCACCGCGTGCATGTCCCTGCTCGAGGGACACGCCGACGTGATGATGGACGCCGTCGGCCCCGCCGTGATCCCGTCGGTCCAGTCGATCCGCGCCGGCTTCAACCGGCAGCGGGCGCGCCGCAACCTCGCCGCGCTGGCCGGGCGGCTCCTCGGACTGGACGCCAAGATGGCCCAGTACGCCGAGGGCGCGCAGTTCTGCCGCCGCGTGTTGGCGATCGCCGACCTGGCGACCCTGAACCTGGCGTTCGCGGCGCCGGCCAACCTACCCAGCCTCGACGAGCTGCGCGCGCCCGACACGTGGGTGGCACGCATCCGCGCGACGGACGCGGGTCGGCTGGATGGCTAGGCGCGCCCTGTGCCCCGCCCAGCAGGCCCTCGTCGGGGCCGTGCGAGCCGGCCTGGAATCGGGACACGCCCGGCTCGGGCCGGACGCCGGTTCCCGCGTACGCGCCGCCTGCTCCGGCGGCGCCGACTCGCTGGCGCTGGCCGCCGCGCTCGCCTGGCACGCCCGGCACACCCCCACGCTCGTCGGTGAGGCCTCCGCGCTGGTCGTCGACCATGGCCTGCAGCCCGGCTCGGCGGCCGTCGCGGCCCGCACCGCCGCTGCCCTGGGAGACCTGGGGCTGCCCGCCACGGTGACACGCGTGCACGTCGACGAGCGCGATCCCGCCGGCCTGGAGGCATCCGCCAGGGCGGCCCGCTACGCCGCCCTGGCCGCCCCGGGCGCCGGCCTCGTGTTGCTCGGCCACACGCTGGACGACCAGGCCGAGACCGTGCTGCTGGGGCTCGCCCGCGGCTCCGGGACTCGCTCCCTGGCGGGCATGCCCGCTACATCGGGCGACGGGCCGCTCTTCGTCCGCCCGCTGCTGGGCCTGCGGCGCACCACGACGCGGCAGGCGTGCGCCGACTGGGGCCTGACGCCGTGGGACGACCCGATGAACGACGACGACCGTTTCGCCCGGGTGCGGGCGCGTGCCCTTCTGCCGACGCTGGAGGCCGCCCTCGGCCCCGGCATCGCGGAGGCCCTGGCGCGCACCGCGACGCTCGCCCGGGCCGACGCCGACTGTCTCGACGACCTCGCCCGGACCGCCCTCGCCGGGCTCGGCGCCCCCAAGGGAACACTGCCGGTCGCGGCGGTGCGGGACCTGCCGCCGGCGCTCGCGTCCCGGGTGGTGCGCGGCTGGCTGGCGGCCTGTGGCGCCGCGACGCCCACGCTCGCGACGACGACAGCCGTGCTCGCCCTCGTCCATGACTGGCACGGCCAGCGCGGCGTCGACGTCGCCGGCGGCACGGTCGTCCGCCGCGGCCCCTCCCTGTCGTGGCAGGCCGGGGCGGATGCCTGAACGGTCGTCTCGGGGCGCGAGGCGACCTGGGGGCCGCCGGTACGATGGGGCCATGGATTCCGCCGATGTGAGGGACGATCTCGACCACGTGCTCTACACGGAAGCCCAGATCATGGCGCGATTGCGCGAGATCGGGGCCCAGATCGACGCCGACTACGCCGGACGTGAGCTGCTGCTGGTCGGCGTCCTGAACGGCGCCGTGATGGTGATGAGCGATCTCGCCCGCGCGATGCGCAGCCACATGCAGATGGACTGGATGGCCGTGTCCAGCTACGGCGCCGCCACGAAGTCGTCCGGCGTCGTGCGCATCCTGAAGGACCTCTCCTGCGACATCCGGGGCCGCGACGTCCTGATCGTCGAGGACATCGTCGACACCGGCCTGACGCTGAACTACCTGCTCGACAACCTGCGCGGCCGCGAACCGGCCTCGGTGGAGATCATGGCCATGTTCCGCAAGCCCGACGCGCTCCGGGTCGATGTGCCGGTGAAGTACCTCGGCTTCGACATCCCGCCGGAGTTCGTCGTCGGCTACGGCCTCGACTACGCGCAGCGGTACCGCAACCTGCGCGACGTCGCCACGCTCGCCCCGCACGTGTACAACTGACGGACGGTTCGTCCGTCAGTCCTGACGGACGGTGCGTTCTCCCACAGGTGTGTTCGGTACGCTGGCGCCATGCTGATTGTGACAACGAACGACATCCCGGGGTATCAGATCGACGCGGTGCTGGGCGAGGTGATGGGCCTCACGGTCCGCAGCGCCAACATCGGCGCGAACCTCGTGGCCGGCTTCAAGGCCCTCGGCGGGGGCGAGATCTCCCAGTACACGAACCTCGTCTACGACTCCCGCAACCAGGTGATGCAGCGCATGTGGGACATGTGCGTGCAGCGGGGCGGCAACGCCATCGTCGCGATGCGCTTCGACACCGGCGACATCGCCCAGTCGTTCTCGGAGGTGTGCGCGTACGGGACGGCCGTCCTCGTCCATCCCATCGCGACGGCGGCCGAGGGCGGCACGGCCCAGTCCATCCACGACGCCACGACCCAGGGGACGCCACCGGCCGCCTGACCGGGACGCCTCAGGCGCTGTCCCGGGCGATGAGCGTGGGCACGAGGATCTCCGGCTCGAGCGTGTGCGGGTCCGCGCCGTCGGTGATCGCGCGCATGAGCATGCGGCTGGCCGCGACGGCAAGCTCGGCCGCCGGGTTGGTGACCGTGGTCAACGGCGGGATCGACGTCCGGGCGACCGCCGCGTCGTCCACCCCCACGACCTTGACATCGTGCGGCACGGATCGTCCCGCCTCGGCCAGCGCCTGCATCGCGCCGACGGCGAGCAGGTCGGACTGCGCGAACACGCCGTCGACGCCCGCGTCGCGCCGCAGGATCGCGCGCATCGCATTCACGCCACCCTGCAAGGTGAACGGCGCATGCTCCAGCGGCCCGCCGACGCGGCCGGCGGCGTCGAGGGCCTGGTGCCAGCCGGCGGTGCGGTCCATCACCGGCGTCATGTCGCTCGGGCCGGCGAGGCAGGCGATGCGCGCCGCCCCCCCGTCGAGCAGGCGCTGGGTCGCCAGACGCCCGCCCGTCACGTTGTCGACGTCGACGTACATCACCGACTTGTCGGCGCGCACCCAGGGGCGTCCGACGAACACCGCGGGGATATCGTTGTCGGTCAGCAACTGGCTGATCGCCCCGCTGCGGTGGTGGGACACGATGATCGCCCCGTCGACGTAGTCGGGCCGCAGGACGCGCGCGTTCTTCACCGCCGGCTCGTCGGGGCGGACGATCACAAGGATGAGCTGGTACGGCGTCGTGTGGAACGCCTCGGACACGCCGACGATCATGCCGGTGAGGAACGGGTCGGCGAGCACGAGCGCGTCCGGCTCCGGGATCACGAGCGCGATGGCCTCGGTCCGGCGCCCGGCGAGCGTCCGCGCGGCCTGATTGGGGGCGAACCCCAGCTCCCGCGCGGCCAGCCGCACCCGCTCCCGCGTCGCCGACGCGGCGGACCCGTCACCGCTGAGCGCACGCGATGCCGTCGCCCGCGACACCCCCGCCGCGCGTGCCACATCGTCCAGTGTCACCCGTGGATTGGCCACCGCTTCCCCTCTCAGGTCACGTGGGCGCGGACGCCAGCCCGGCGCCATCAGCCCTTGACGGCGCCCGCCATGATACCCGCCACGAGTTGCTTGCCCGCAGCGAAGAACAGCAGCAGCAACGGCGAGATGATCAACGTGACGCCGGCCATGATCACCGTGTAGTCGGTGAAATGCCCGCCGCGCAGCGTACTCATCGCGACGGTCAGCATCGCCTTGTTGTTCGAGCCCAGGATCAGGAACGGCCAGTAGTAGTTCGTCCACTGGGCTACGAACGTGAACAGGAACAGCATCGCCGCGACCGGCCGCGCGGCCGGGACGGCGACGTGCCAGAACGTCTTGATCATCGAGCAGCCGTCCACCTGGGCGGCCTCGATCAGTTCGTACGGCAGCGCCTGCTCCAGGTACTGCTTCATCCAGAACACGCCGAACGCCGTGACCAGGCCCGGGATCGCGACGGCCGGCAGCTTCGAGAACAGCCCAAGCTTGGACATCAGGATGTACAGCGGCACGACGGACAGCTGCGTCGGGATCGCCATCGTCGCGATGAGGAATCCGAACAGCGGCCCGCTCCCCCGGAAGCGCAGCTTCGCGAACGAGTAACCGGCGAGCATCGCGAAGAACACCACGGACACCCCGCAGATCGTCGACACGAGCAGCGTGCCCCACAGGGCGTGCCAGTAGCGCATCTCGGAGAACGCCTTGGTGAGGTTCGACCACAGGATGCCAGGCGACCCCGTGCCGAAGCTGCGGGAGCCGTACATGTTGTCCGTCGTGACCGAGGCGATCTGAATCGCGTAGTAGATCGGGAACACCGAGATCAGGATCACCAGCGACAGGAAGGCGTAGCTCGGCGCGCCCGCGCGGCGGCCCTCGCTCGTCAGGTTCAGACGGCGGCGCCTCCGGGGCCCGGGCGCGGCCACGACGGTGGAACTCATCGGGCACCTCCCGTCGAGGCAGCATCCGCCGGCCGCGTCGCCCCGGGCCGACGCCGTGACCGGCCCGGCTCGCGGGGCACGTCGGGACCCGCGATGCGCCGCGTCAACGCGAAGTTGAGGATGACGAGCACGATGACCAGGAGGAACAGCAGCCACCCCATCGCGGCGGCCCGTCCGAGCCCGGCGTTGTTCTGGGACATGAAGCCCGTCCGCCACAGGAACTGCGTGATCGTCAGGTACTGCTGCGAGCTGCCGCCGAAGTTGGACGACGGGGAGAACATCTGCGGCTCGTCGAAGATCTGCAGGCCGCCGATCGTCGAGGTGATGATCACGAAGACCAGCGTCGGGCGCAACTGCGGGATGGTGATGAACAGCAGCTGCCGGATGGGGCTCGCCCCGTCCACCTCCGCCGCCTCGATCAGCTCGCTGGGAACGGCCAGCATCGCGGCGAGCAGGATCAGCGCGTTGTACCCGGTCCACCGGATGTTCACGATCACGGCGATCGCGATCCAGGCGGCCAGCGGTTTCGTGTGCCACGCCACCGTGGGCAGGTGGAGCGCCGACAGCACCGTGTTGGCGAGGCCGAGGTTGTCGGAGAACACCTGGGAGAAGATGATGGCCAGGGCCATCGGCGCAAGCACGTACGGCAGCAGCACACCCATTCGCCAGAACGTGGCACCGCGCAGCTTCGCGCTGAGCACGTACGCGATGGCCAGGGCCAGGATGAGCTGCGGGATGGTCGAGATCAGGAAGATCGCGCACGTGTTGCGCAGCGCCGTCCAGAAGTCGGGCTGGTGGAGCACCCACAGGAAGTTCGCGTACCACGCTGGCGCGTTGCCGATGGACGGGCACGTCAGGCCGCACACCGCCACGCCCTGGTCGCCCATGGCGACGTTCCACTGGCGCGTCGAGATGTACGCCATGAAGACCAGCGGGAACAGGCCCACGAGCGCGAACATGAGGTAGAACGGCGAGATGTACAGGTACGGGGAGACCCGCCGGTCGATCTTGTGCCAGCGCGCCGAACGCCGCAACCGCGCCTCGCGCTTCGGGTCGGACCCGATCAAAGACGGGGCCGGGATGCGCGGTGACGTCACTGAACCTGGGGCCACGCCTCATCCTCGCACATACCGGGCTTCCCCTCACTCCTCATTGAGCCGGGCTTCGTTGATGGGCCCGCCCAGGGGCCGGCCGATGCCAGGACCCCTGGGCAGTGCCCCGCTCTACGTCGGGATCAGGACAGTGCCTTCACGTCGCTGGTCCACTGCGTCCACGAGTCCGCGGGCGACATCGACTTGTCGACGTCGACGCGGTTCAGGGCGTCGGCCATCTTCGACTGGATGTCGAAGTACTTGGACCCCTTGTACGGCACGACCGACACGGCCGCCGCGCGGTTGGCGAAGATCGTCCCGACCGGCGCGTTGTTCAGGAAGGGGTCGGTCTTGCCGGCGACCGCCGGATCCTTTGCCGCCGTCGGCGAGGACGGGTAGTTGCTCGCCGCCGCGAACACGGCCGCCTGCTGTGCCGGGGCCGTCAGCCACGCGACGAGCGCCTTGGCCGCTTCGATGTTCTTGCCCTGCGTGGGGACGACCAGGTACGAGCCGCCCCAGTTGCCGCCCTGACCGGCCTTGATGCCCGGGAAGACATCGGCGATGTCCCAGCCCTTGAAGTCCGCGCCGGCATTGTTCTTGATGTTGTTGATGATCCACGCGGGGCACAGGCTCACGGCGAACGACGTGTTGTCGGTCGCCTTGAACGCCGCGTTCCAGCTGTCGGTCCACTGCTGCAGGCCGGCCGACTCCTTGTCGGTGATGGCCGCGGTCGTCACCTGGTCGTACAGCGCCCTGATCTGCGTGTTCGTGGCCGGGTCGATGATGTTGTTGTCCTTGTCGATGTAGGAGTACTGGACCTGGTTCACCATGCCCTGGTACACCGCCGCCGACGAGTCGAAGAACGCCTTGCCGCCGGACTTGGCCACGTACTCCTTGCCCGCCGCGAAGAAGCTGTCCCACGTGGCGTTCGCGCCGCCGAGCCACGCCGCCACGGACGCCCGGTCGGACGGGATGTTCGCCGCCTGGAGCAGGTCGGCGCGGTAGCAGATGCCCTCCGGGCCGATGTCGGTGCCACCGCCGAGGACCTTGCCGTCGGGTGTCGTGGCCATGCCGGTCTTCCACGGCTGGTAGTCGTTGGCGGCAAGAGCCGACTTCAGGTCGACGAACTTGTCGGGTTGAGCCATGATCGACGGCATCCAGTCGACGTCCACGGCCTGAATGTCGTACGCCCCGGTGCCCGTGCCGATGGCGGTGTTGAAGGCCGCCCGGGCGTCGTCGGAGGTCGCCGCCACGGTGGCATTGATCTTGATGTTCGGATGCTCGTTCATGTACTTCGTGTACAGATCGGCACCTTGCATCGTCGGCGACGACTTGTCGTAGCCGAAGTTGTTGAACGTGCCGATCGTGAGCGTGATCTGGGATCCGGTGCTCGTCGTGTTGCTCGGGCTGCTGCTGCAGGCGCTCAACATCAGGCCGGCAGCCAGCAATGTGGCGCCGATGCCCAAGACGCGCCTGGTGGATGTCCTCTGCATTCGTGACTCCTTCGTCTGATCGCCGCCCCGTGTCGGGGTGCGGTTCGCGTCTTCGCGGTTCGTCCGCGATGGGATCGCGCCTCGCAGCGGCCTGGGCGACTGAGTGGAAGCGCTTCCACGAACTAGCTTGGCCCTTCGCGGCGCCCGGCGCAAGTCCGGCGGGTCGTGGTTACCGAATTGTTACGTTCGGCATGTCAGATGCCGGAAAGGAACCGCTGGTACCACAGCGCGGAGTCCTTCGGCGTGCGCACCTGGGTGGCGTAGTCGACGCGGTACAGCCCGAACCGCTGCGAGAAACCGAAGGCCCACTCGAAGTTGTCCATGAGCGACCAGGCGTAATACCCGGTGACGGGCACGCCGCGACCGATGGCGGCACTCACGGCCTCCAGGTGGTCGCGCAGGTAGGCGACGCGGGCCGGATCGTGCACGGTGCCGTCGGCGCCCACCACGTCGGGGAACGCCGACCCGTTCTCGGTCACCACGAGGTCCAGGTCGCCATAGCGGGCATGGACCTTCACCAGCAGGTCGGTGAGGCCGGCGGGTTCGACCGACCAGCCCATCGTCGTGAGCGGCGGCCGCGGCGCCACCCAGCGGGCACCCACCGCCCCCGGCCAGGGGTTCGGCGCCTCCAAGGCCCCGACGGACGCCGCCAGGTAGGCGGGCGCGTAGTAGTTCAGGCCGAGGAAGTCCAGCGGAGCCTGGATCCGCGCCAGGTCGCCGTCGGCGACGAAGTCCCACGTGGCGACGTCCCGCGTCACCTCCCGGGTCAGCGGATCGTACCGGCCGGCCAGCATCGGCTCGGTGTAGATCCAGTTGCCGATCGCGTCCACCCTCCCGACGGCCGCCTCGTCGTCCGGCGAGTCGGTCGCCGGATAGAACTGGTGATAGTTGACGACGACGCCGACCCGTCCCGCGCTGGACGCCCGCAGCGCGGGCACGGCCAGCCCGTGGGCCAGGTTCAGGTGGTGGGACGCCCGCAGGCCCCCCTCCGGGCCGCGCCGGCCGGGCGCGTGGACGCCCGAGGCGTACCCCAGCATCGCTATGCACCACGGTTCGTTCAGCGTCGCCCAGTCGGCGACGCGGTCGCCCAGTTCACGCGCCACCAGGTCGGCGTAGTCGGCGAAGCGGAACGCGGTGTCGCGATCCAGCCATCCGCCTTTGTCCTCCAGCGCCTGCGGCAGGTCCCAGTGGTACAGCGTGACGAACGGACGGATTCCCAAAGCGAGCAGCCCGTCCACCAGCCGCGAATAGAAGTCGAGCCCCGCTTGATTGGCACGCCCGACACCGGCGGGCTGGATACGGGGCCAGGCGATCGAGAAGCGGTACGCGTCGACGCCCAGCTCCGCGAGCAGGTCGAGGTCGGTCTGGAAGCGGTGATAGTGATCGCACGCCACGTCGCCGGTCGCGCCGTCCGCCACGGCGCCCGGGGTGTGGGTGAACGTGTCCCAGATCGACGGCCCGCGTCCGCCCTCGCCGACCGCCCCCTCGATCTGGTACGACGCCGTCGCCGCCCCGAACGTGAAACCGTCCGGAAACCCTTCGCGTGTCATCTCTCCTACCTCTCCGTCCGCTCAGGCTGCTTCCCACGCCACGTCGACCGTCGCCCCGGGCGGGGCGATCGGCACGGTGTCGCCGTCGACGTCCGCCCCGTCCACGCGCAGCCGGCCCACCGTGGACGTGCCGGAGCCCGTCACGCGAATGCGGTAGGTCGCGCCCCGGAAGCGCCGTGTCACGGTGTAGTCGCCGAAGCCGGCGGGCATGCGCGGGGCCACGACGAGCCCGTCCAGGCTGGGACGCACGCCGAGCAGCCAGCACGTCGCGGCGTGCCACGCCCA
>WQUE01000227.1 GCA_009785885.1 Actinomycetes bacterium | reverse complement strand
ATCGTGACGTACACGGTCACGGCGAAGAACGCCGGGAACACGCCGGTCCTGGAGGCCACGGTCACGGACAACCTGAAGGACGTCCTGACGAAGGCGACGCTGGTCACCGGGTCGGTCTCCGCGACGATCGGCGGTGCGCCGGCAGCCGCCCCGACGCTGGATGCGGACGGCGTGCTGACCTGGACCGGCAACCTGAACCAGGGCGCGATGGTCACCCTCACCTACCAGGTGAAGGTGAAGGCGGGCCTCACCGCCGCGGACACGATCAAGAACCTCGTGACCGCGACGGCGAAGAACCCGGAGAGGCGGGACGACCCGGTGCCGTCGACGTGCGAGACCGGGACCGACCCGGCGTGCTCGACGACCGTCACCCCGGGCGTCCCGAAGCTCGACGTGTCCAAGGTGTCCGATCCGCGGACCGGCTCGCTGGTGCACGCCGGCCAGACGATCACCTACACGGTGACCGCGACGAACGCCGGCAACACCGACCTGAGCCCGGTCGACGTGAAGGACGACCTGTCCGGTGTCCTCAGCCACACGAAGCTGGTCGAGGGTTCCCTGGCCGCGAAGATCGACGGGACGGCGGCGACCGCGCCGACGCTCAATGCCACGACCGGCCTGCTCACGTGGAGCGGTGACCTGGCCGCCGGCTCCAAGGTGGTGCTGACCTACCAGGTGACGGTGAACACGGGCCTCACCGCCGCGGACACGATCAAGAACCACGTGACCGCGACGGCGAAGAACCCGGAGAGGCCGGACGACCCGGTGCCGTCGACGTGCGAGACCGGCGTCGATCCGGCCTGCTCCTCGACGGTCACCCCGGGTGTGCCCAACCTGACCGTTTCGAAGGTGTCCGATCCCGAGTCGGGTTCGATCGTCGGCGTCGGTGACACGATCACGTACACGATCACGGCGAAGAACTCCGGTAACACGCCGCTGACGAACGTCACCGTGGCCGACGACATGACCAACGTGCTGAACCTGGCGACACCGGTGGCCGACTCGCTGACGGCGACGATCGACGGCGTCGCGGCGACGAAGGGCATCGTGGTCGATACGACGACCGGCGCGATCGGCTGGGTCGGGGATCTGGCGGCCGGCCAGACCTTGGTCTTGCGGTATCAGGTGACGGTCGATCCGAACCCGCCGGCCGGCGTGGCCAACGCGATCAAGAACCTGGTGATCTCCAAGGCGACCGATCCGGGCAATCCGACCGGGCCGGTCCCGTCGACGTGCCAGACCGGAACCGATCCGGCGTGCTCGTCGACCCTGCCGATGATCATGATCCCGGCGGGCCCGAACGGCCCGATGGGTGGCACGGCGGCGCCGCGGACGCTCCCGATCATCCTCGTCGCGGCGGCCCTGGTGATCGCCGCAGGCTGCGTGGTGCTGTACTACCGGCGCCGCACGGCCCGGGAGACGGTCGCGTGATCCTTCGATAACCGAACAAGCCGACGGCCCGGGGCCCCACCCATGTGGGGGAACCCCGGGCCGTCGGGTGTCTGCTCGTGCCGATTGCCGTGCCGCAGGATCCGTGCCGGGCTGCGTGCGCCCATCCGGTGCAAAGTTGTCCCCCAACCGGCGGCTCAATGGCCCCCTCCCTCTTTGCCAGACTGGACCTGCGCGATTTCGTGGCCTGGATGGCAGCAGAACACCACCAGACCGTCACGGTTCCAGCCTCGTTCGAGTGGGCTGTGGCCCCACGGCCCGGCACCACCGATCTCGCGCCCAGCCGCGCGCCACGCCGGATCGCAGCGGTGCGAGGCTTCGCCTCGTATCTGAAAGCGGTCGACGCCGCCCACGAGGTTCCCCCCGCTGGCGCTTTCGGTTTTCACACTGGCCGGATCACGCCCCACATCTGGACGGCATCCGAAACCGACGCGCTGCTGGCTGCGTCGCGTCAGCTGAGACGGCCCGGGCGCCACATCACCTATCCGGTGTTGTTCGGATTACTCGCCACCACCGGCATGCGTGTCGGGGAAGCGCTACATCTGACCCGCCGTGACGTCGACCTTGACAACCAGATCCTCACCGTCACCTGGGGCAAGTCCCGCAACCCGCGCTTGGTCCCGATCCACCCGACCACCACCGCCACGCTACACGAGTACGACACCCACCGGCCTAGCCAAGCCACGGCCAGCGAAGCGATGTTCTTCACTCGCCACGACGGAGGGCCACTGCCGTACTACAACGCGCTTTACGCGTTCCGCCAGGCCTGCCAGACGGCCGGGCTGGCTCCGGCCCCACGCATCCACAAGCCGGCATGGACGTCAACGCGCTCATGCCGACCCTGTCGACTTACTTGGGCCACGTCAACCCGAAGGACACCTACTGGTACCTGACTGCCGTTCCGGAACTAATGGCGATCGCCGCCGCCGCCCTGGTTGAGAACGGGGCGCCGCTACCATGACCAGTCTGGCACCCGTCCTGCAATCCTTCTTCACCGACCGGCTCGCCACCCAACGCCGAGCCAGCCCGAACACGATCGCCGCGTATCGTGATACGTTCCGGCTGTTGCTGGCCTACACCGTCGACACCTGCGGGAAACCAGCCTCAAGGCTCGACCTGTCTGATCTCGACGCTGGCAGGATCACCGGTTTCCTGCGCTATCTCGAACACGACCGGCATAACACGATCCGTAGCCGCAACGCCCGCCTCGCCGCGATCCGGTCTCTGTTCACCTACGCAGCGTTGCGCTGCCCCGAGGACGCCGCGACCATCCAACGCGTCCTGGCGATCCCTGCTAGCAGGACACAACACAACATCGTGTGTTGGCTCGACGACACGGAAGCTGCCGCGTTCCTGACCGCGTGCGACCAAGACACTGGACTGGCCGACGCGACCACGCCATGTTCGCCCTTGCCATCCAAACCGGGCTACGCATCACCGAACTGACCAGCCTGACCATCACCGACATCCACCTCGGCGTCGGCGCGAACGTCTACTGCGTTGGCAAAGGCCGCAAACAACGCCGCACACCGCTGGTGCCCCGCACGGTCGAGATCCTCCAGAACTGGTTAACCCACCAGCCGGGCGACCCTACCAGTCCGCTGTTCCCCACCAGCACCGGCCGGCCGCTCAGCCGCGACGCCGTCGAGCATCGCGTCACACTCACCGCGACCAAAGCAGCACAACACTGCCCGTCGCTGGCCAGCAAAACCATCACCGTCCATACCCTGCGTCACACCGCTGCCATGCGACTCCTGCACGCCGGAGTCGACATCACCGTCATCGCGCTCTGGCTCGGCCACGAACAGATCACCACGACGAACATCTACCTCCACGCTGACATGACCCAGAAAGAGCAAGCCATCGCGAAAACCAACCCCATCGGCCCACCCGGTGAAACCGGCCGCTTCAAACCCGACGACACCCTCATGGCATTCCTCAACAACCTGTGGTTATGCCGACAACCCACCCGTAACCAAGCCACGACAAGCCAGAACACACAACCATCGGCATAACCCAACAGTCGGCATAACAGCACCTATGCCGATATCGGCATAGGTGCTGTGACGGGCTGACCGGGTTCCCCGAGGCCATCGCGACGACATGGGCCCAGGCGACCGTGCAGACGTGTGTCGGATTGATTCTTGCTTCGTTTCCCGGCAACATCGACACCGCAATTCCGTCACCCAACCGAGCTACCGTGAATATGCCTCCAACCCTTTCAAGACTCATCAACACCCGAAATCCCGCTTGGGCCGATTCATGAACTTGTCCCATGAAGTCATGCCCGACGCGCTGGCCACCTGCCCTTCGCTCAAGGTATCGAGAACGGTCAGTACCGAAGACGAATACCCTTTAGCCTCGTGCACTGTGACAAGGATCTGGACGGAGTGCGGTCGCGTACCATCGTCGGCCGTC
>WQUE01000226.1 GCA_009785885.1 Actinomycetes bacterium | reverse complement strand
ACGCCGGCGTCCCGCGCGCATTCGAGCACGTTCAGCGTGCCCAGCACGTTCGTGTCCCAGGCCTCGCGGGGGAAGCGTTCCAGCATCGGCACGTGCTTCAGTGCGGCCGCATGGAACACCACGTCCGGACGTGTCCGCTCGAACACCGCGCACAGCGCCGCCTTGTCGCGGATGTCGGCCAGCACGATGTCGTCCCGCATCAACAGGCCCGTGCCGTACAGCAGGAACTCGGTGTCCTGCAGGTGCGTCTCGTCGTGGTCGAGCAGGATCAGCGCGGACGGCGCCAGCTTGCGCACCTGCACGCACAGCTCCTGGCCGATCGAGCCGCCCGCGCCCGTGACCAGCACGCGCTTGCCGCGCAGGTAACCACGCATCGAATCGATGTCGAGAGCCGCCGAGTGGTGTTCCATCAGGTCTTCGATCCGGATGTCACGCACGGGCCCGACGAGCGTCTGGCGTCCCAGGCTGCGCTCCAGCGTCGGCACGACCTTCACCTCGACGTCCAGCGACGGCGCCAAGCCGACCAGCCGCGTCAACAGATCCCGGGGCGGCGTGTCGATCGCGACGACGATCGCACCGACGCCCGCCGCGTCGTTGATCCGGGCCAGGTCGTGGAAACTGCCGAGGACGGGCACGTTCCGCACCACGAGGTTGCGTTTGGACGGATCGTCGTCGACGAACCCGACCGGGAAGTACGGGCTGCGCGGGTCGGCCAGCATGTGCTGGACGGTCAGCCGTCCCAGGTTGCCCGCGCCGTAGACGAGCGTGCGCTTGGCCTTCTTCGGCCGCGGCAGCTGCGCGCGGTCGACGGCCAGCCGGCGCAGATAGCGCGTGGCACCGGCGAAGCACGCCGCGAACGGTGCCGCGACGATCGCGGGCGTGATCGGCAGGTGCATGACCAGGGCCGCGAGACAGACGGCGATCGCAGCCGTCGCCATCACCGCCGCGACCATCCGGATTTCTTCCAGCGAGCCCGTCCAGTAGCGGTTCTGGTACAGCTTCACGACCGATCCCAGCGCCCCCTGCACGACGATGGCCACGGCGGCCAGCAGCAGCACCTCCACAAGGTTTCCCCTCGTCGGAAGCACATGCAGCACCAGCACCAGGCCGATCAGCAGGCTGACGGCCCAGCTGGCGGCGTCGCTGAGACCCTGTGTCCATCCGCTGGTCCCCGCCATCTCGCTCCGGGCGGGGTTGCCCTGCTGGGAGTATGTCACGCTCACACCTCAAAGATCGGTTGACTGCTATGTTTCCATGTGGGACGTCAGTCGGCAAACCCGTCGCGTGCCAACCGATGTCGGTCGCGCCCGTCCGATGCCGGCTTTTGTGTGGCGGTTGTCGCAGCATTCCATCCTAGTACGTGCCCCAATCGACCAACCGGCGTCGGCTGTGCCAGGACGTGGCCCCGGTGCGAGGCCTCCTCCGGGCGGACCACACGCCCGTTGATCGCTGTGGGCGAACGCACTACCATGAGCCATGCTAACAGCCGGCCAGGCCGGCCCACGAAGCCCGAGGAGGCCCCGAGTGATCGCGCGCACAGGCGGTGAGCCGGCGGCGGACCTGACCCGCCTGCGCCAGGGGATCGACGACGTGGACGCCCGGCTGATCGCCCTTCTCGGCGAGCGTTTCGGCCTGACGCGCGAGGTCGGACGGCTCAAGGCCGCGCACGGCCTGGCGTCCCGGGACCCGTCCCGCGAGGCGTCCCAGCATGCACGCTGGTCGACCCTCGCCGCGGAGGCGGACGTCGATCCGGCGCTCGTGCGGGACGTGTTCGACCTGGTCCTCGCCCGGTCCGTCGCCGAGCACGAGGCCGCCAAGACGGCGTCCGGCGACGATGCCGCCCGTCCGTAGACTGGGGGCCATGACCGATCAGCCGACTCCCGGAAGTGTCCTCGTCCTCGACTACGGCGCGCAGTACGCCCAACTGATCGCCCGGCGGGTGCGCGAGGCGCGGGTGTTCTCGGAGATCCTGCCCCACACCACGCCCGTGGCGGACATCCTCGCGCGCCGGCCCGGCGCCGTGATCCTGTCGGGCGGGCCCGAGTCGGTGTACGCCGACGGCGCACCCACCGTCGATCCGGCGCTGTTCGCCGCCGGCGTCCCGGTGCTGGGCATCTGCTACGGCTTCGGCGCGATGGCCCAGGCGCTCGGCGGGGAGGTCGCCCCGACCGACGCCCCCGAGTACGGACGTACGGCCGTCCAGGTCGATCCGGGTTCCGTGCTCGCGCATGGTCTGCCGGGCTCGGTCGACGTCTGGATGAGCCACGGCGACGCGGTGATGGTGGCCCCGCCCGGCTTCACCCGCGTGGCCGTCAGCCCCGGCTCGCCGGTCGCCGCGTTCGAGGACACCAGCCGGGGCCTCGCCGGCGTGCAGTGGCACCCGGAGGTCGCCCACACCCAGTACGGCCAGGCGCTGCTGGAGCACTTCCTGTTCGACATCGCCCACCTGACGCCCACGTGGACCCCCGCCGGGTTCATCGAGGAGCAGGTCGAATCGATCCGCGCCCAGGTGGGGGACGGACGCGTGCTGTGCGGCCTGTCCGGCGGCGTCGACTCGGCCGTGACCGCGGCGCTGATCCAGCGGGCCGTCGGGGACGCGCTCACCTGCGTCTTCGTCGACCACGGCCTGCTCCGCGCCGGGGAGGTCGAGCAGGTGCAGCGCGACTTCGTCGCCGCGACGGGCGCCCACCTCGTGTCGGTCGACGCCCGCGACCGGTTCCTCGATGCGCTCGCCGGCGTCACCGACCCGGAAACCAAGCGGAAGATCATCGGGACGGAGTTCATCCGCGTGTTCGAGGACCAGGCCCGCGCGCTGGGCGGCGAGCACGGCTTCGACTTCCTCGCCCAGGGCACGATCTACCCCGACGTCGTCGAGTCCGGCGGCGGCGACGGCACGGCGACGATCAAGAGCCACCACAACGTCGGCGGCCTCCCCGACGACCTGGCGTTCCAGCTGGTCGAGCCGCTGCGCTGGCTGTTCAAGGATGAGGTCCGTCCCGTCGGCGAGGCGCTGGGCCTGCCCGCCGCGATGGTCTGGCGCCACCCGTTCCCGGGCCCGGGCCTGGCCGTGCGGATCGTCGGCGAGGTGACGCGCGAGCGGCTCGACCTTCTGCGCGCGGCCGACGCGATCGCGCAAGAGGAGCTGGCCGCCTGGGACGACGCCCGCACCGTGTGGCAGTTCCCCGTCGTGCTGCTGGCGGACGTCCGCTCCGTCGGCGTCCAGGGCGACCACCGGACGTACGGCACGCCGGTCGTCCTGCGTCCGATCGTGAGCGAGGACGCGATGACCGCCGACTGGGCCCGCCTGCCGTACGACGTGCTCGAACGCATCTCCACCCGGATCACCAACGAGGTCCCCGCGATCAACCGCGTCGTCCTCGACGTGACGAGCAAGCCGCCGGCGACCATCGAGTGGGAGTGAGCGGCCCGGCCGGGCGGACGATGGGGCCGGCGGCTGACTGGCGGGCCGCCCGGGTGTGCTCGGCGTTCGACGGGCGCAACCCGACCGTACTGCCTGTTTCGCCGTCATCGGCGATGTCCAGTTCCTGCCGGGCTGCTGCGTGATGTTCACCAACACGCCGGGGGTTTGATGCCTGTTTCGCCGTCATCGGCGATGTCCAGTTCCTGCCGGGCTGGCGCGTGATGTTCACCAACACGCCTGGGATCGACCGGCTGTCCGGCCTGCCGCGCCCGGTGCGACTGGCCCACCTCGCCGACGTCGACCTGGTGGTCGGTGCCGTCGCGACCGCCTACGCCGCGCGGGATCGCGCGTTCCGGCGCGTCAACATCGAGATCCTGGGAGGCCGCTGAGATACCCCGGCGCAGCTGCGCCTCCGCCGCAAGTGGCGGAGTGGCGCACCGGATCGG
>WQUE01000225.1 GCA_009785885.1 Actinomycetes bacterium | reverse complement strand
CCTGGCCGTACACCCCCCGGGTGAGCCTTGAGTATCCGAGGCGGACATGGTTCGCGCATGTCACCCGGCCGTCGCGTGCCCGCTCCACGGTTCGCAGCTGTTCGTCCCCCATATCATCATTCTGGTGATGGGGGACGCGCGTGAGCGGCCCCTCGGCCGGAACTGTGGATAACGTCGGGACGCCGGCCGGCCTGTGGATAAGTCGGGTTCAGCGAAGCGTCGGATAGTCCGTGTACCCCTGGGCGCCGCCGCCGTAGAACGTCTTGTTGTCCGGGGTGTTGAACGGGCCCCCGGCGGCGAGCCGGGACACGAGGTCGGGGTTCGCGATGAACAGCGCGCCGAAGGACACCAGGTCGGTCGTGCCGTCGTCGATGAGCGCGAGCGCCTCCGGGCCGGTGGGCGTCCCGGTCTTCGGATTCAGGATGAACGTGTTCGGGAACGCCGCTCGCAGCCGCAGGCTCAGCGCCCGGTCGGTCTGCTCGGCGAGGTGGACGTACGCCAGATCCAGCGTCCCGAGTGCCTGCACCAAGGGTAGATACACCGCGTCGAGATCGGCGTCCTCGACGATGTCGTTGAACGCCCCGCCGGGGGACAGCCGCATTCCGGTCCGGTGCGCCCCGATCGCCGCCGACACCGCCCGGGCAACCTCGAGCGCCAACCGCATCCGGTTCTCGGGCGTGCCACCCCAGTCGTCGGTGCGCCGGTTCGCGTTCACGGACAGGAACTGGTGGATCAGGTACCCGTTCGCGCCGTGGATCTCCACGCCGTCGAAACCGGCCGCGATGGCATTCCGCGCGGCGGTCACGTAGTCGTCGATCGTGATCCGGATCTCGGCATCGGTGAGCTCGCGGGGAACGGCGAAGTCCTTCATTCCGTCGTCGGTGAAGACCTTGCCGTTCGCCGCGATGGGGGACGGGCCCACCGGCGTCAAACCGGACACGCTCGGATGCCCGATGCGTCCCGCGTGCATCAGCTGGGCGAAGATCGCCCCGCCGGCGGCGTGCACGCCCGCCGTGACGGGCTTCCACGCCTCGACCTGGAGGTGCGAGTGAAGGCCCGGCGTGTTCGTGTAGCCCTGGCCCTGCGCGCTCGGCTGGATGCCCTCGGTGACGATCAGCCCGGCGGTGGCACGCTGTGCGTAGTACTCCGCGGTCAGCGCGGTCGGGACCATCTCGGGGGCCTGCGCGCGGCTGCGCGTCATCGGCGCCATCACGATCCGGTTCGCCAACGTCGTCCCCGCGAGGTCGTACGTCTGAAAAGCCTTCATCGGTGTGCTCCTCCCCGAGGGATCATCTATTGTCTGGACAACGGCGGGGTGCGGGTCGATATTCCCCCTGGATGCCGGGCGATGGGCGTGCCGGCTCGGGTACGGCTAGCGTGGAGCACGTGAGGTGCGACGGATGCGACCTGCCCATTGCCACGATGGTGGACGCGATGCGCCGCGGCCAACTGTCGTCGTCCGGCCTTGTCGGGGGGTTCACCGAGCGGATGGACGCGCACGCCCGCCTGCGGGCCGTGATCGAACGCAACCCGGACGCGCCCGCCCTCGCCGCGGCCCGCGACGCGGAGAGGGACGCTCGTGCGCCGCTGGGCGGCGTCCCGATCCTGCTGAAGGACAACATCGACACGGGGGACCGTCTGCACACGACCGCCGGCTCGCTGGCCCTGGCCGAAAACCGCGCGCCCCAGGACGCCCCGCTCGTGGCCCGGCTGCGCGGCGCCGGGGCGGTGATCCTCGGCAAGACGAACATGAGCGAGTTCGCGAACTACATGACGGGCGGCAAGGCCCCGAACGGCTACTCGTCCCGCGGCGCCTCGACGCTGAACCCGTTCGACGAGACCGCCGACCCGTCCGGCTCCAGCACCGGCTCGGCGGTCGCACTCGCGACGGGCCAGTGCGCGGCGGCGATCGGCACCGAGACGTGCGGTTCGATCATCTCCCCTAGCCAACGGGCTGGAATCGTCGGGCTGAAGCCGACAGTCGGCCTCGTCCCCGGCACCGGCGTGATCCCGATCTCCCCGACGCTGGACACCCCTGGGCCGATGGCCCGCACCGTCGCGGATGTCGCGATCGTGCTCGGGGTGCTCACGGGCGCGGCGTACGACCTGCGCGGAGAACTTGCGGGCGCACGCATCGGCTTGGTGCGTCCCGCGGGGGACGGCGACGCCGAGTGGCGGGCGGCCGCCGAGCGCGTGGCCGATCTGGGACGACGCCAGGGCGTGACCTGGGTCGACGTCCACCTGCCCTCGCACGACCTCGGGGCGATCCTGTCGCCGATCATGCGCTGCGAGTTCGCGGCGGCCCTCGACGCCTACCTGGCCTCGATGCGCAACCCCGCGATCCCGCCGACCCTCGCGGCGATCATCGCGTTCAACCAGGCGCACGCGGACGTCGCCCTGCGCTACGGCCAGTCCGAGCTGCTCGAGGCCGCGACGGCAAGCCCGGACGACCCGGCCTACCGTGACGCTCTCGACGCCCGGGACGCCCTCATCGCGAGGTTCGACGCCGCATTCGCCCGCCACGGCGTGGACGTCCTGTTCCTGCTCGACGCGGACACCGACATCGCCGCCCTGACCGGCTTCCCCAGCCTGACGCTCCCGCTGGGACGGACGTCCGCCGGGTTGCCCATCGGCTCGGGCTTCATCGCCCGGCGGGGCCGCGAGGACGCCCTGCTCCGCGTGGCCGCAGCCTTCGAGACGGCGCTGGGCCGGCCATGACCATTGCCTGGTGGTGTGCGTTCGGGCTTGTGGCGGCGGTGCACCTGGTCGCCTGCGCGCGGGGCCCGGAGCGGTGGCGCGTCGCGACGAAGCCGCTGCTGATGCCGGCGCTCCTGGGGGTGTACGTCACGGGCGCTCCGGAGGTGTTCGCGCCCCTGGTCGTGGCGATCGTGGCCGCGTGGATCGGCGACGTGCTGCTGCTGTGGGGGGATCGCCGGCTCGTGTGGGGCGGGGTCGCGTTCTTCGTGTGCCACGTGTGCTACATCGGGACGTTCCTGCGCGACGTCCGCACCGTCCCGGGCTGGGCGTGGGCGTCCCTGGTGCCGTACGCGCTCGTGACGGGCGTGCTGGTCGTGCGGCTGCGTCCGGGCCTGGGCGCGCGGGCGCAGACGGTGAGCCTCTACCTGGCCACGCTGGGCACCCTCGGCGTGATCGCGTTCCTCCGCTGGGCACACCTGGGGACGGTCCCGGCCGCGCTGGCCTGGCTCGGGACGCTCGCGTTCCTCGTGTCAGACCACGTCCTCATGTTCGACCGCTTCCGGCGCCGGCTGCGCCGGGGGAACCTCGTCTTGATGGCGACGTACCTGGCGGCGCAGGCGCTGATCGTCGGCAGCTTCGCTACGGCAGGTCGATGACCAGCGCATCGAGCGCGGCCATGTCGGCGGCCGGGATCTCGAAGTCCACCTCCGTATTGGCCCGGATGTACTCCGGATGGACCGCCTTCGGCAGCGGCAGCGTGCCGCGTTGCAGGGCGTACCGGATGCACAGCTGCGGCACGCTCACGCCGCAGCGGGCCGCGACGGCGGCGATGTCCGGATGGTCGACGAGCGCCCCCGTGCCCAGCGGCGAGTACGCCTCGACGAGGATGCCGTGCGCCTGGCAGAACGCCGTCAGCGCGTCCTCGGTGTAGCCGACGCGGAACTCGATCTGGTTCACCATCGGGGGGACGTCCGCGTGGTCGAGGAGGTTCTGCACGTCCGGAATCTCGAAGTTGGAGACGCCGATGGCCGCAAGGGTGCCGGCGCGGTAGGCGTCGGTCATTGCCCGCCACACGTCCAGGTTCTCCGCGAAGTACGTCTTGTCCGCATCGCCCGGCTGCGGCGGCCACGGCTTGGGTCCGTGGATGAGCAGCAGGTCGAGGTAGTCGGTGTC
>WQUE01000224.1 GCA_009785885.1 Actinomycetes bacterium | reverse complement strand
TCGCCGCTCCAGGGCGTGTGCCAGATCGTCGAGACGAACAGGATGACCGCCATCACCAGGCAGCCGACGATCGCCGCGTTGATCCAGATCCGGCGTGCCAAATCGGCGCGCCGCGTCCCGTTTGTTGCCATGCTGTCCCGTCGTCCACCGTCGTCACGTCACCCGCGAGACCGCCGGGGAGGTGGCCGGCGCCGGTCGGATGCCAGGGCACGTGCGTGGCGAGCCATGTCGGCCACCCGGATGCCCCCGTGTCCTCGTCCATGGTACCCAGGCCGGCTGTGCTGTGCGGGCGGGCGCCGAAGGCGCGGGAACGAATTGTCGGTGGCAACGGCCAGACTGGTGGGCATGACACAACACATCGATTCCCCCATCGTTCCCTCCGAGGGCGGCTCCGTCGAGCGGTGCTTCAGCCGGCATGTCGCCACGGACCCGGTCTACGTGCGCTACCACGACGAGGAGTGGGGCCGTCCCGTGCGCGACGAGACCGCCCTGTTCGAGCGCATCTGCCTGGAGGGTTTCCAGGTCGGCCTGTCGTGGCGCACGGTGCTGCACAAGCGGGACGCGTTCCGCGACGCATTCCGCGGCTTCGATCCGGAGCGCGTCGCGCGCTTCGGCGAGGCCGACCTCGCCCGCCTGGCATCCGACCCTGGCATCATCCGCAACCGGGCCAAAATCGCCGCAAGCATACGCGCCGCCCAGATCGTCTGTGACCTGGCAGAGCAGGGAAGTTCCTTGTCCGACCTCATCTGGGCGCACCGTCCGGCCATTCATGCGCGTCCCAAGCCGGGGGAGAGGGCGAGCACCTCGCCGGAGTCCGAGGCCCTGGCGAAGGCCCTTCACCGCCTCGGCTTCCGCTTTGTCGGGCCGGTCAACGTGTACGCCACCATGCAGGCCTGCGGGCTGGTCAACGACCACGTGGCCGGTTGTGCCGTCGGGGACGACATTGAGGCGGCGACAAGAGAGGATAGTTCAACGGCCCCGGGGTGAGGCACGATGACCGATCCGGACCCCGGGTGCCGGAGCGGCATGGGGGGTGGGACAATGGTCCCCTGACCGAGGAGGGCCATGAAGACTGTGACGCTGCCCCAGACGGACCTGTGCGTCCCAGTGCTGATCGCCGGCATGATGCGCATCCGCGACCTGGATGACAAGGCGATTCGCGCCCTGGTCGACGCCGCGCTGGCCGAGGGGGTGACGTTCTTCGACCACGCCGACATCTACGGTGGCGAGACGCACCTGTGCGAAAGGCGCTTCGCCGACGCGCTTCGCCTCTCGACGTCCCAGCGGGACGGTATGGTGCTGCAGAGCAAGTGTGGCATCGTGCCCAGTCCGCGTGGGACGTACTACGACTTCAGCCACGACCACATCATCGAAGCCGTCGAGGGGTCGCTCCGCGCCCTGCGCACCGACTACCTTGACATCCTGCTGCTGCATCGCCCGGACACGCTAGTCGAGCCGGACGAGGTGGCGCGCGCGTTCGACGAGCTGGAGGCCGCCGGGAAGGTGCGCCATTTCGGCGTGTCGAACCACACGCCAGGCCAGATCGAGTTGCTGAGGAGCGTCGTGCGTTCACCGCTCATCGTCAACCAGGTCCAGCTGTCGTTGACGCACGCCCCGTTGGTGGCGCAGGGGCTCGCGGCGAACATCGCGGGCGAGCCCCAATCGGTCAGCCGCGACGTCGGACTGCTCGACTACGCCCGCCTGCATGGGATCACGCTGCAGGCCTGGTCGCCGTTCCAGAACCCCGGCTGGACTGGCACGTTCCTCGGGAACGACGCGAACGTAGGGCTCAACGCGGCCCTGGCGCGACTGGCGACGGCGTACGGCGTGACACCGACCGGGATCGCAACCGCCTGGTTGACGCGGCATCCGGCCGCCATGCAGGTCGTGATCGGCACGACCAGTCCGCAGCACCTGCGCGCGGCTGCGGCCGGGGTGGATGTGATGCTCAGCCGGCCCGAGTGGTACGAGCTGTTCGCCGCGGCCGGTCACGCGATCCCGTAGCGCCGGAACACCCCCGTCACCGTGTGGTGGCGCACCGAGGGTCAGGACACTAGAGTCGGTCCATGGAGCAACGTGTTTTCGGGCGCACGGGTCGCCTGGTGAGTGTCGTCGGTCAGGGCTGCTGGCAGTTCGGCGGCGACTGGGGAGCGGTGCCGGACGCGACGGCCCTGCAGATCCTGGAGGCGGCGCTCACGGGCGGGGTGACGCTGATCGACACGGCCGACGTCTACGGCGATGGCCACTCGGAGACGCTCGTCGGGCAGTTCCTCGCCTCGATCGGTGGGGCCGACGCGAACGGGCTCACCATCATCACCAAGATGGGCCGCCGTGCGGACCCGCACGTGAGTGAGGCCTACGCCTACGCCAACTTCCGCGCCTGGCTCGACCGGTCGCGCCGCAACCTCGGCATGGATCGCATCCATCTGGTGCAGCTCCATTGCCCGCCGACGCCCGTGTACGCCAGCCCGCAGGTGTACGAGGACTTGGACCGTCTGGTCGACGAGGGCGTCATCGAGGCCTACGGCGTCTCCGTCGAGACCGTCGCCGAGGCGGCCGAGGCGATGCGCCACGAACACGTCGCCACGATCCAGATCATCTGCAACGTGCTGCGGCGCAAGCCGTTGGAGGCGGTGCTGCCGGCCGCCCAGGCACTCGGCGTCGGCATCATCGCGCGCGTACCGCTGGCATCGGGCCTGCTGACCGGCCGGTTCACGGCCGACACGACGTTCGCGCCGCAGGATCACCGCACGTACAACCGCCACGGCGAGGCGTTCGACGTGGGGGAGACCTTCTCCGGCGTGCCGTACGAGGAGGGCGTGGCCGCGGGGGCCGAGGTCGCCCGGATCGCCGCCGAGGTCGGGTGCACCCCCGCCCAGCTGTCGCTGCGCTGGCTGATCGACCAGCCCGGGATCACGACGACGATCCCCGGAGCGTCCCGGCCGGACCAGGCCGTGACGAACGCCGCGGCCAGTGGCATCGCCCCGCTCACCCCGGACGTGCTGGCGGCCCTCAAGGTCGTCTACGACACGTACGCGGCACCCTACGTCGCGACGCGCTGGTGAGGCCCCATCGACCTCACGACGAGCGGGAACGCCGTGACGTCGCGGGCTTGTCGGCTGGGGTCTTCGGAGCCGCGGTCTTGGCGGCACGCTTGGCCGCGGGCTTGGCTGGGAGGGCCGCCGGCGGTGCCCAGGCGAGCCACACGCTGGCCAGCGGGGGCACGTTGACGTGCAGCGTGGGATTGCCCTGCTCGTCGGGCCGGGTCTCGACCGCCCCGCCGTTGGTCACATGGCCCGTTCCGTCGAAGTCGGTCCAGTCGGTGTTGAGCACCTCCCGCCAGGTGCCCGCATGGGGCACGCGCAAGCCGTACCCGTCGTAGGATGCGGGCGAGAAGTTGCTGATGCACGCGACCATCGAGCCGTCGGTGGCGTAACGCACCCAGGAGAAGCAGTTGGCCGCGGCGTCCCCGCCGTTGATCCAGGAGAAACCCGCCGGGTCGTGGTCCAGCTCATACAGCGGCGCAAGATCGGCCTGCAGCTGGTTCATCCGGCGGATGAGCTGGCGCACGCCGCGGTGCCCCCACAGGCCGTCCACCCACCATTCCAGGTTCACCGCCTCGCTCCACTCGCGCCGCACGGCGAACTCCTGCCCCATGAACTGGAGCTGCTTGCCCGGCCACGACCACATGAAGCTGTAGTACGCCCGCAACGTCGCGAACTTGCGCCAGTCGTCCTGCGGCGCCTTGCCCATCATCGAACCCTTGCCGTGCACGACCTCGTCGTGGCTGATCGGCAGGATGTAGTTCTCCGAGTAGGCGTACACCATGGCGAACGTCATCAGGTTGTGGTGGTACTGGCGGTAGACCGGATCGAGCCCGAGGTACTCGAGGGTGTCGTTCATCCAGCCCATGTTCCACTTGAAGCCGAAGCCGAGGCCGCCCTGGTG
>WQUE01000223.1 GCA_009785885.1 Actinomycetes bacterium | reverse complement strand
GGGAAGTCCGCAATCTGCGAAGGAACCGCCATGCCGACCGAAGTCACCCTTCCCGCGTTGGGGGAAAGCATCACCGAAGGCACCGTCTCACGCTGGCTGAAATCCGTGGGGGACGTCGTCCGGGCCGACGAGGCGCTGCTCGAGGTCAGCACCGACAAGGTGGACACCGAGATCCCCGCCCCCACGTCCGGCGTGCTGATCCAGATCATGGCCGGTGAGGATCAGGTCGTGAAGGTCGGGCAGGTGTTGGGGGTGATCGGGCCGCCCGGTTCGGCCCCTGTCGCCGCGGCCCCCGCCGTGCCGGTGGCCAAACCCGCACCGGCCCCCGCCGCCACGCAAGCTGCCGTCACCGTGCAGGCCCCCAAGCCGGCCAGCCCGCCGGTGGCGCCGGTCCCGGCCGCACCGCCCCCCGACGCGACGGCCGCTCCCCCCGTGCCAACACCGGTCGTGCCGACACCGGTCGTGCCGACACCGGTCCCCGTCCCGACACCGGCCGCTCCCCCCGCCCCCGCGGCTGCCTCGCGCCCCCCCGCGAGTCCGCCCGCCCCCGCGCCCCGCATCTGGCCCTCCACCGGCTCGACGACGCCCCCGTGGGCGGCGTCGCGGGAGCCGTCCCCGAGCGGTTGGCGCAAGCCATGGGAAGCCCCCGGGGCACATCTCGCACCAGCCCCGACGGCGGCACCCGCACCAGCCCCAGTGGCACCCGCACCAGCCCCAGTGGCACCCGCCCCGGCCCCGGCGGCACCGGTCGCCGCCGAGCCCGAACCTGTCGTGGTCACGTCCGAACCGGAGCCGGCCGCCGCGGCAGTACCCGCGCCGGACGTGACGGTCGCCGAACCGGAGCCCGTCATCCCGGACGCCGCCGAACCGAAGGCCGCGGTGCCGGACGAGCCGGCCGACGCTCCGGTGCCGCCCGCCGAACCGGCCAACCCCGCCGAACCCGAGGACACGTCCCCGGCCGAGGACGAGCCGGCCTACGTCACGCCGCTGGTGCGGCAGATCGCCCGGGAGTTGGGCGTCGACCTGGCGGCGGTCACCGGCTCGGGTGTGGGCGGACGCGTCCGCAAGCAGGACATCCTCGACTTTGCGGCCGCCCACCCGGAGGCGCTCGCCCCCCCGGCCTCACCGGACCCGGCCCTGGCGCTGCTCGCCCGCGGCGACGACCCGCTGCGCGGGCAGACCATGACGATCCCGGGCGTACTGCAGGCGCGGGCGGAACAGCTGATCGCCACGTGGCGCTCGTCCGTCCCCCTGTCCCTGACAAGCGAGGCGGACGTGACCGGCCTGGCCGGCGAGGACGCGCCGGGCGTCCTGGCGCAGATCCTGGTCGCGCTCACCCGGACGCTGCGTGCCTTCGCCCCGCTGAACGCCGCCCTGGACGCCGCGGGCGGGACGATCGTATACCACGCGACGGAGAACATCGGTCTCACGATGGACACGGCCGCCGGGCCCGCCATTCCCGTGCTGCACGACGCCGGTGTGCTCGGCGCGTCGCACATCGACGCGTGGCTCGCCGACATCGCGGAGCGCGCCCCCCAGGGCGACTTCGAGCCGACGGAACTGTCCGGCGGCACGTTCACGGTGACGGCCGCGCCGACGCTGATGGCGAACGTGCTGGTGAACCATCCGCAGGTCGCCGCGCTGGGCATCGGGGCGCCAACCGTCCGTCCCGGCGTCGTCGACGGCCGGGTCGTGCCGCGGACGCTGGTCTACCTGACGCTGACGTACAACCATGCGATCGTGGACACCGCCACCGCCGGGACGTTCCTCACCGCGCTCAAGGCCGCGATCGAGGCGGGGTCCTGACGAGTTGGGGGTGCTCGCGTTCACCACGGGACGGTAACATGAGCCAGGCGATCCGCTGGGTCGCCGGGCGCGTCTGCGCGCCGCACACTCCAGGGACAAGGTGAGACGGACCGATGGCAAGCGAACGGGCCAAAGAGCTGGCCGCCAAGCAGAAGGCCGAGGCCAAGGCGGCGAAACTGGCGAAGAAGAACTCGGACGACCCGAAGGATTGGGGCACGGTCCGCCAGCTCCGCGAGAGCTACACGATGGTCGTCCAGGCCAATCCGGCGTGGCGGTGGCTGCTGGTCGCCTCCGTGGCCGGCCCCATCGTGCTCGGCTTCGTCATCGGCTGGCTCACCGGGCCGTGGCTGTACGGGATCGTCCTCGGCGTCCTCCTCGGCATCACGGTGTTCCTGTTCGTGCTGGGGCGGCTCGTGAAGCTCGCGGCGTACAAACGCTACGAGGGGCAGCCCGGGCAGGCGCAGGTGGCGCTGATGATGCTGACCGGCGGGCGCAAGCCCAAGTGGTCGTACACGGCCGCGATCGCCGCGAACCGCGAGGGCGACAGCATCCACCGCGTGATCGGCCCTGGCGGGCTGATCCTCATCGGCGACGGCAACCCGGCCCGGCTGGCGCCGATGATGAACGCCGAGCGCCGGCGCCACGAGCAACTGCTGTACGACGTGACGGTGCAGACGATGCTCGCCGGCGACGCCGAGGGCGAAATCCCCGTGCCGAAACTCGCGCACGCCATCGAAAAGCTGCCCAAGTCGCTGAACGAGACCCAGATCGTCGAACTGGGCAACCGCATCAAGGCCCTTGACGCCATGCGCGGCCGCGCCCCCGTCCCCAAGGGGCCGATGCCGTCCCTGAAGGGTGTGCACAAGGCGGTCCGCGGGCGGTAGGGCGGCCTTGCGACGAGGGCCGGGGGTTCACCGTCGGCGCAAGCCCTGGGGAGCCGCGTCACCGGCGTCAACAGCGGCGCACCCGCGCCCCGCGATACTCTTGTCGCACGTCGGCGTGAGGAGGTCGTATCGTGCGGTGGCCGGCATCGGTGCTGGGCCGATCGGCGCTGCTGTTCGTGCTCTGGGTTCCACTGTTCGGGTGCCTGGTCGCCATCGGCCATTTCGCGTTTCACTGGTGGGAACCCTGGACGTTCCCGATCTGGGTGGGGCTCAACGGGCTCCTGTGCGTCCAGCAGGCGCGCCTCCTCACACCCGGTGCCAAGGTGTTCCAGCGGCATCATCGCCGGCCTGCCTGACTGGCCATGCCGCGTGGCGCACCCGTGTGATCCCCCTGCCGGGGAATCCGAAACCCCCGTGTCAACGACCGCCGAGCTGCTCCCACAGGGAGTCGTGGAACGACAGGGGACGGCGCAGCCGGTCGCGGGCCTCGGCGTTGCCCTGCGACGCGAGATGGTTGAGGATCGCCGTCATCGTCTTGTCGGGGTTGCCGGCGGTGGCGTGGACCCAGCACAGCAGCCCGGCCCTCGGATCGTCCGCCAAGGTCATGCCGTATCGGGCCATCACCGCGGGGACGTCCCAGGTGCGGCCCAGGAACGCGATCCCGGGACCCCACGACCAATCGTTCGGGGTGTACGACCACGACGCCTGACGGGCCACGTACCGCGTGCCCATGCCCTTCACGTCGTCCGTGGTCTGGAGCGTCGCGACGAGCAGACCCTCGTAGGGGACGGTCACCATCGCGCCCCGCCGCGACCCGAAAACGCGCAGATACCGGACGAGGCCCCGCTCGCACACCACCAGACCCTTCCAGGTCACCGCGACGATAACCCCGCAGATGAGGATCAGCGAGGCGAGGAAGACGATGGCATTGGTCGGGCTGAGTGCGCCCTCCCACGACCCCGTGGTGAGCCGAACACGCAACGGCAGGTAGAGGCCCAGCACGACTGCGGAAACCGGAGCCCAGGTCGCCAGTGCCCGGCCGGGGAAGCGCCCCGGGTCCTTGTACACGATCCGGCCCATCTCCGGCGCCCGCTGCCTCATCCCCGGTCCTCCCAACCCCCGTCGCGGTCAGCCCAGCCTAACGCAGCACCGCCGGGCGCCGGGGCCGTCCCACCGGGGAGTTCTCCCCCTCGACAACCGCAAACGGCTGCCTTAGCCTGGTGGCAGGCGCCGACGGAGGGAGGACGACGATGGCGTT
>WQUE01000222.1 GCA_009785885.1 Actinomycetes bacterium | reverse complement strand
GGATGTCACCTTGGCGCCGGGAGAGCGCCGGGTCGTGGCCACGGGGGTGGCCATCGCCCTGCCCGAGGGCTACGCCGGTTTCGTCCATCCGCGCTCCGGCTTGGCGGCGCGGTGCGGGCTCACGATCGTCAACGCGCCGGGGACGATCGATGCCGGCTACCGCGGCCAGATCATGGTGTGCCTGCTCAACACGGATCCGGTCACCCCGATCACGTTGGCGCGCGGCGACCTGATCGCCCAACTGGTCGTCCAGCCGGTCGCCCGGGCCCGGTTCGTCGCCGTTCACGAGTTGCCCGGCTCGGTCCGGGGTGAGGGGGGCTCGGTCCGGGGTGAGGGGGGCTACGGCTCGACCGGCGGCGTGCGCGCCTGGGAAGGCCACGCGCCGGCGGCCGGCGAAACCGGGTAGTCTGAGGGCGACACCAGACGTACGTGGGGGCGACACGAGGAGGACGTGACACCGTGATCTTTGGACGCAAGGCGAAGGCCACCGACATCGTGGAACCGATCGACGAGGAGGTGCTGGAGGACCAGACCGACGACGATGAGGATGACATCGACGTCGAAGACGAGGTCGAGGAGCCGGACGACGAGGACGAGGACGACGAGGAGCCCCTCGATGAGTGGCAGGCCCTGGATGCCAGCCAGGATTGGCGCTACGACGGTCCGTTCGACATCGGCGAGGTCGACCTGGATGCCGACAACGTCGAACGTCTCGACCTCGGCACCGTGATCCTGACGCCGTTCGATGGCATGAAGATGCAGCTCCAGGTGAACCCGGCGAACAACCAGGTCCAGGCGGTGCTGATCATGCACGCCCAGTCGGCCCTCGAGGTGGCGCTGTTCGCGGCGCCCGCCTATTCGTCGATGCTCGCCGAGGTGCGCACCGACATGGCCAAGGCGACCGAGGACGCCGGCGGCACGATGCAGTTGGCCGCGGGTCCGTTCGGCACGGAGGTACGCCGCGTGCTGCCCGTGACAACGCCGGACGGGCGCGCCGGCCAGGCCGCCACGCGCACCTGGTTCGCCGAGGGCCCGAAGTGGCTGCTGCGCGGGGTCCTTATGGGCGAGGCCGCCACCCGCGAGGGGGAGGGTGGTCCCGCCGCCCTGTTGTACGAGTTCTTCTGCAACCTGGTCGTGCGCCGTGGGGACGATCCGCGCGTGCCCGGCCAACTCATCCCGATGACCGTGCCGCCGTCCCTGGTCGCGAACCAGATGCCGTCAGCAGCCGCCGACTAGGTGACACCATGACTCCGCCGGATGAGGGACGACCGGTGTTGCGCCGGGTGGGTGCCGCGTTGCGCCGGGCCCTGTCCAGCGACGAGGAACCGGCCCCAGAGGAACACCCGACGACCACCGTCGCCGGCGTGACGCCGATCGGCACCATCGTGCCCCGTCGTCGCGCGATGGTGCGCGGCACGCTGCAGACCGTCACCGTGAGCCCGCGACTGGGGACGTGCTCGCTGCAAGCCGACCTGACCGACGGCACCGGCACGGTCCGGCTGGTGTGGATGGGGCGCCGCACGATCGCGGGCATCGAGCCCAGCCGGCGCCTGGATGCGTCGGGCATGATCGCCGCCGACCACGGCGGACGTGTCATGTATAACCCGGTGTACGAGCTGTTGGCGGGGGAGTAGGGCTAGGCGAGCGGCCCGGCACCGAGCGTGACGGTCGCCGTGTGGGACGTCCCGGACCGGTCGGACCAGGTCACCGACACGTCATCGCCCGGCTGGTGGCGCGAAAGGACCGACTTCAGGTCATCGTTGGCGGCGATGGTCTTCCCGCCGAGCGCGGTGATCGTCGATCCCACCGTGAGGCCGGCCTTGTCGGCCGCCCCGCCGGGCACGATGCCGGAGATGAGGACCCCCTTCGACGTGTCGGCCGAGACCGACACCCCAAGCGCCGCGGTCCGCCCGACCGTCACGGTTGCGGACCCGTGTCCCGTCATGACCTGACGTTCCACATCCAGCACGGTCGCGATCGGGATGGCGTAGCTCTGAGACTGGTGCGCATTCGCCGATCCGGCCACGTTCATCCCGATGACCGAGTCAGACGCGTCGACCGTGGCCCCGCCTGAGTCGCCGGGCACCATGGAGGCGTCCACCTGGATCAAATTGGCCAACTGTTCCGGATGGGCACCGTTGTCGTCGGTCGCGGTGATGCTCTGGTCCAGGTCGGTGACGTGGCCGTTCGTCGTCACGAGCCGGCCCTGCCCGCCTGCGTTGCCGACGACGGTCACGGGATCGCCGATCGCAGCCGCCGCGGTACTCGTGACGACCGTGGTGAGAGCCGACGCGCCGATCAGGCGGAGCACGGCCACATCCTCCGTGGTGCTGTAGCCGAGCACATCGGCCGAGTAGGTGACGCCGGTCTGCGGCACGGTGACCGTGACGGACGTCGAGTTGGCGACGACGTGATGGTTCGTGACCACCACACCATCCGGACTCACCACCAGGCCCGTCCCAGCCGACTCCGCCGTCCCGTAGTCGATGACCGCGTCGACGAGCACGACACCGGGCACGACCGACTGCGCCGCGGCCGTCGCCGTCGAGGAGCCCGGGCCGGACCCACCGGGCCAGGTCACCGACGGGCCATGCCGCCCGCTCGGTCCGCCGTTGCCCGACGTCGCCGGGCTCGCACCTTGGCCGCTCGCGGCCCCGTTACCCGGCGTCGCCGGACTCGCACCCTGGCCGCCCGACGCACCGCCGTGCGCTGCGCCACCGAACGGCGCGGCGCTCACAGCCGGGTGGCCGACGTGCTGGATCGTTTCCGCGCCGGGGGAGACAAGGGAAAACACGGCCGCCGTCGTCGCCACTGCACACAAACCAGCCAAGAACGCCTTCAGCTTCATCCCGGACTCCCTTCCCGCACGTCCAACCCGATGTCATCCACCGTGTACCCTGCGCCCGTGAGAAAGCTGTGCGACGACTGTGACCCACCGACAAGATGGCCCTGAATCGGCCATGCGTGCCGATCCGTGGCCTCACCAGGCCATCGTAACGAACGAGTCCGGCAGCCGGTGACAAGGCGTCCTGACGAAAGCCCCTGACCCGCGGGTGAACCGGTTGAACGGTCGTGGCCCGCCGCCCACGACCCTTCAGTCGGCAGCCCGTCCCCGCCATGCCCACCGTCCCATTCTGTCAATACACCTGCAAGCCGACGGCTCGGAGGTGTATTGACATAATGGGCGTTATCGGTCACTCGTGCACGGTTCCGGTGCCCACCAGCTGACCGCGGGCCGCCCGGCGCCACGTCCGAGAGACTAGCCTTGAGATGACCGCATCGCGCGCTTCCCGGCACGCCGACCTACGCAGACGCTGGAGGGACAGCCATGGCGACCATCAAACGAGTCGGAATCCTCACGGCCGGCGGCGACAGCCCCGGCCTCAATGCGGCCATCCGCGGTTTCGGCAAGGCCGCGACGGGTCACTACGGCTGGGAGCTGATCGGCTTCCGGGACGGGGTGACGGGCCTGATCGAGAACCGCTTCATGGAGTTGACCCCGTCGGCGCTGTCGGGCATCCTCACCGTGGGCGGGACGATCCTGGGCACGAGCCGGGACAAGGTGCACAAGTTCGTCGTCGACGGGGAGACGCGCGACATGGTGCCGACGATCGTCCAGAACTACGAGGAGGACGGCCTCGACGCCCTCGTCATGCTGGGCGGCGGCGGCACGGCAAAGAATGCCAAGCGGCTGCTGGACGCCGGCCTGAACGTCATCTCACTGCCGAAGACGATCGACAACGACATCGCGTGCACCGACACGAGCTTCGGCTTCGCGACCGCGTGCGAGATTGCGACGGATGCGATCGACCGCCTGCACAGCACGGCCCACTCGCACCACCGGATCATCATCGTGGAACTGATGGGCCACCGGGCGGGCTGGCTGACGCTCGCGGCCGGTCTCGCCGGGGGCGCCGACATCATCCTGATCCCGGAGATTCCTTACAGCGTCGCCAACATCGCCGCAACGATCAAGGCCCGGACGGCACGCGGCAGCACGTTCAGCGTCGTCGCGGTCGCCGAAGGCGCCCGTGACCAGGCCGACACCGCCGACTACGAGGCCGCGCGCCTGCTGGTCGACCGGGCGGACAGCGCCGAGGCCAAGCGCGCCGCGAAGAATCACCTGGCCCACGTCGTCGACTCCCAACGCGAGCACACATTCCGGCTGGCGCGGGAGTTGGAAGCGGCGACGGGGCTCGAGTCGCGCGTGACGATCCTGGGCTACGTGCAGCGCGGCGGGACGCCATGTTCGGCCGACCGCCTGCTCGCGACGCGGCTGGGCGTGGCCGCCGCCGACATGCTCGACCAGGGCGCCTCGGGTGTGCTGGTGGCCGCGTGCGGCGACGACACGTGCCCGGTGCCGCTGGCCGACGTCGCGGGGCGGGTCAAGCTCGTACCGACGGACCACAAGTGGGTCGAGGCCGCCCGCCGCGTCGGCACGGGCTTGGGCGAGTGAGACGCGGCCTCACCGCGGCGCACCTCACGCGTTGATCATGCGGCCCAAGGCCCCATCACAGGCTTCCTTGATGGCCTCCGACAGCGTGGGGTGCGCGTGGATGTTGCGGCCCACCTCGTGCGCGGTGAGATCCCACAGCTGGGCCAGCGTCAACTCCGGGAGCAGTTCGGTCACGTCGGGTCCGATCAGGTGCGCACCGAGCAGTTCGCCGTGGGCCCCGTCGATGACCACCTTCGCGAAGCCGACCGGATCGCCGAGTCCCACCGCCTTCCCGTTCGCGGCGAACGGGAACTTGCCGACGTGCACGTCGAAGCCGGCGTCGCGCGCCTGCTGCTCGGTGTAGCCGAACGACGCGACCTGGGGCTGGCAGTACGTGGCCCGCGGCACCATGCGGTAGTCGATCGGAATCGTGGGGTGCCCAGCGATGGTTTCGGCAGCGATGACCCCCTGCGCCTCGGCCACATGGGCCAGCATCGCCTTGCCCGTGACGTCGCCGATGGCGTAAAGGCCCGGCACGTTCGTCCGCATCGCCTCGTCGACGACGATCGCACCCCGTTCGTCCAGGACGACACCGGTGGACTCCAGGCCGGTCGAGTTGGGGCGGAACCCGGTCGCACACAACAGCGTCGCGGCGCGTTTCGTGGTGGGCTCTCCCCCGCCGGCCGAGGCCAGTTCCACCGTGACCCCGTCCGGGTCCGCGCTGGTCGACACGACCTTTGTGCTTGTCAGCACCTCAATCCCCAGCTTGGCGTACCGACGGGCCAGCTCGGCGGACACCTCCGCGTCCTCGTTCGGCAGCAGGCGGTCGAGGTACTCCACGAGGCACACCTGCACCCCGTAGGCGGCCAGCAGGTAGGCGAACTCGACCCCGATCGGGCCCGCCCCCGCGATCACGATCGAGGGGGGCAGGGTGTCGGCGGTGATCAACTCCAGGAACGTGATGACACGCGGCCCACGTTCCAACCCGGGCAACAGGATGGGACTCGCCCCGGTGGCGATGATGGCCTGGTCGAAGCCGATTGCCTGCGGGGCTCCGTCCGCGCCCGGAACGGTCAGCGTCCGGGCGTCCACGAACGTCCCGGTCCCGTGGATCTCGGTGATGCCGTTCTTCTTCATCAGGTAGTGGACGCCGCGGGCCATCCGGTTGGCTACGGCTCGGCTCCGCGCGAACGACGGCGCATAGTCGTAGGTGAAGTCCCCCCGGATACCGAAGTCGGCGGCATGCCGACGCATCAGATCCACGATTTCGGCGCTGCGCAGCAGCGCCTTGGTGGGGATGCACCCCACGTTGAGGCAGACCCCACCCCACCACCGGCTCTCCACCACCGCCGTCCGCAGCCCCAACTGGGCCGCCCGGATCGCCGCGACGTACCCGCCCGGACCGGCACCCAGCACCACGACATCGACATGCGTGTCCATGGCCGCTACTCTACGTGCCGCACGCCCGCCTGCGGCTTACGGACGCAGGCTCGCCTGAGTTTTCGCGAAAGATTGTCTGAGTGGACGCCGCCGAGGTCGTGTCGTATCTCAGTCACGAGATATGTTGTCCGTCATGAGTCTGATGACCACACCGGCGAACATCGGCCGGTTGATCCGTGACGCCCGCAAGCAGCGCGGCCTGACCCAGACGCAGTTGGCCACGGAGCTGGGCACCAGTCAGAGCGCGATCCACCGCATCGAGTCCGGCAACCAGAACCTGTCGCTCGACATGATCAACCGCATCGCGGACGCCCTGGAGAGCCAGCTCATCGTGCCGACCACGCAGGGATCCCTGAACTACCGGATCGGCGGCGGGACCCAGTTGTCGGGCGAGATCCAGACGCGGTCGTCCAAGAACGGCGCGGTGGCGTTGCTGTGCGCCACCCTCCTCAACCAGGGACGCACCCAACTGCGTGGCATCGCCCGCATCGCCGAGGTCGACCGGATCTGCGAGGCGTTGGCCAGCATCGGCATGTCGATCGCCTGGGCACCCGACGGAACGAGCCTGACGATCGAGCATCCGGGCACTCTCGACCTCGATGCACTGGACGAGGATGCGGCCCGCAAGACCCGGAGCATCCTGATGTTCCTCGGTCCCCTGTCCCACACCGCGACCGACTTCGCGATCCCCTACGCGGGCGGGTGCAGCCTCGGGGCGCGCACCATCGAACCGCACCTGCAGGCGCTGCGCCACTTCGGCGTGTCGGTTGCCGCAACCGAAGGCCTCTACCACGTGCATGTGGACCGCACCGCGGTGAACACCCGTTCGATCGTGCTCACCGAGCGCGGCGACACGGTCACGGAGAACACGCTGCTGGCCGCGGCGCTCGCCCCTGGGCTCACGGTCATCCGCAACGCGAGTCCGAACTACATGGTGCAGGACCTGTGCTTCTTCCTGCAGGAGCTCGGCGTCGTCATCGAGGGGATCGGCACGACGACGCTGCGCGTCACGGGCCTCCACGAGATCAGTGCGGACGTGTCGTACACCGTGTCCGAAGACCCGATCGAGTCGATGAGCCTCATCACGGCCGCGATCGTCACGAACTCGCAGGTGACGATCACCCGATGCCCCGTGGAGTTCCTGGAGATCGAACTGTCGATTCTCGGCGAGAGCATGGGCCTGTCGTACGACATCACACCCGAGTACCGCGGGGCGAACGGGCACACCCGCCTGGTCGACCTCACGATCAAGCCGTCGGAGCTGAAGGCGCCCCGGGACAAGATTCACCCGATGCCGTTCCCCGGGCTGAACATCGACAACCTGCCGTTCTTCGCCGTGATCGCGCTCTGCGCCGCGGGAAGCACCATCATCCACGACTGGGTCTACGAGAACCGGACGATACACCTCCTGCCGCTCGCCCAACTCGGCGCCGAGGTGCAATTGCTCGACCCGCACCGTCTGGTCGTGAACGGTCCGACGCGGTGGCACGGGCGTGACCTCGTCACTCCCCCAGCCCTGCGCCCGGCGGTCTGCCTCATGCTGGCGATGATGGCGGGCGACTCCGACTCGATCCTGCGCGACGTCTACGTCATCACCCGTGGCTATGAGGACCTACCCCAGCGCCTGGGCGCGTTGGGGGCCAGCATCGAGCCGTTCTACGGGTGAGCCCCGCTCCCCCGCACCCGGCGTGCGGGGGAGCATGACTCGGCCAACAAGGGCCATTGTTCTCAGTAATGGCTTGTCGTCACCTCGATGAGGCGGACGCCTCGGCCGTCGTACGTCCCAGCTCCCAGTCGCGCACCTCGGGCATGTCCTCCAGGTACTCGACGATGTAGTCGGCGTGCTTCGCGAGCATCTGCTGGCAGTGCTGGTACAGCTCGTGGCTGCCCGCCGGCTTGGCCGCCGCGTTGTTGATCGCGTCCATCACCAGGTGGTAGCGGTCCACTCGGTTGCGCACGACCATGTCGAACGGCGTCGTCGTCGTCCCCTGCTCGATGAACCCCCGGGCACGGAAACGGTCCGCATCGGGACGCCCGTGGACGAGCTGGTGGATCGCGCCGGGGTACCCGTGGAACGCGAAGACGACATCGATGTCATCGGTGAACGTCTCCGTGAACGACTTGGCACTCATGCCGTGCGGGTGGTCCTTCGGCCGGTACAGCGTCATCAGGTCGACAACGTTCACGACGCGCACCTTGAGACGCGGCAGATGGGTCTTGAGGATCTCCGCCGCCGCCACCGTCTCCATCGTGACGACGTCGCCCGCGCAGGCCAGCACGATGTCCGGCTTGCGCCCGCCCAGGCCGTCCGTCCCGGCCCACTCCCAGATGCCGTAGCCGCGGGTGCAGTGCTCGATGGCCTCATCCATCGTCAGCCACTGTGGCTGCGGCTGCTTGTCCTGGACGATCAGGTTGATGTAGTCGCGCGACCGGAAGCAATGGTCGGCCACCTCGACCAGACAGTTCGCATCCGGCGGCAGGTAGATGCGGCTCACGCCGCCGCGCGCGTTCAGCACCACCTGGAGCAGCATCGGCGACTGATGGGAGAAACCATTGTGGTCGTTGCGCCAGCACGTCGAACTCAGCAGGATGTTCGTGCTCGGCACCTTGGCGCGCCACTCCAGATGGGCACCCTCCTCCAACCACTTGGCCTGCTGCATCGTCATCGAGGCACTGACCATGGCAAACGCCTCGTACGTCGCGAACAGGCCGTGCCGCCCGGTGAGCGTGTACCCGTCGAGCCACCCGTGGCACATGTGCTCGCTCAGCATCTCCATCACTCGTCCGTCCGGGCCGAGGTGCACGTCGATCGCGTCCGTCCGTTCCATGAACGACCGGTCGGACACGTCGAACACCGCGCCCAGGCGATTCGAGTTCGTCTCGTCGGGGCAGAACAGGCGGAAGCTGTCCGGGTTGCGCCGGTAGATCTCCGCCATGTACAGCCCCAGCTGGCGCGTCGATTCGAGCCGGGCGGTGGCCCGCGCCGCCGGGGACACCTCGACGCCGAAGTCACGGAAGTCGGGCAGGTCCAGATCCTTGGTCAACACGCCCCCATTCGCGTGCGGATTGGCGCTCATGCGCCGCTCGCCGACCGGGTTGTTGGCGCGCACCAGGGCGCTCGGCGACCCGTCCGAGGTGAACAGTTCGTCGATGCGGTAGGAGCGCATCCAGGCCTCCAGCATCGCCAGGTGGTCGGCGTTCTCCTTCACGCCGGCCAGGGGCACCTGATGGGCGCGCCACGTGCCCTCCACGACCTCGCCGTCGACGAGCTTCGGGCCAGTCCACCCCTTGGGGGTGCGCAGCACGATCATCGGCCAGCGGGGCATTCCGGACGTCGCCGGGCGGCTGGGATCGCGCGCGTCGTCCTGGATCGCGCGAATCCGGGCGTAGCAGTCGTCCAGGGCGGCGGCGAAGCGCTCGTGCATCCACGGCAGGTCCTCCCCCTCGACCCAGACGACGTCGTAGCCGTGGCCCTCCAGCAGCTTCGTGACGTCGGCGGGGTCCTTGCGCGCCAGCACGGTGGGTCCGGCGATCTTGGCGCCGTTGAGGTGCAGGATCGGGAGCACCGCACCATCGTGGCGTGGGTTGAGGAACGAGATGCCCTTCCAGGCGCCCTCCAGCGGTCCCGTCTCGGCTTCGCCGTCGCCGACGACCGCCACCACCAGGAGGTCGGGGTTGTCCAGGGCCGCGCCGAACGCGTGCGACAGGGCATAGCCGAGTTCGCCGCCCTCGTGGATGGAACCGGGCGTCGTCACCGACGCGTGACTGGGGATGCCGCCTGGGGCGGAGAACTGGCGGAACAGGGCGCGCAGGCCGTCCTCGTCCTGTGAGATGCGCGGATACACGTCGGAGTAGTACCCCTCCAGGTAGCTGGCCGCGACCAGGGCCGGCCCGCCGTGGCCGGGACCGGCGATGTAGAGGCAGTCCTGGCCGGTGAGGCGGATCAGCCGGTTGAGGTGGGCGTACACGAAGCCGAGGCCGGCGCTCGTCCCCCAGTGGCCCAGCAGCCGGGGCTTGATGTCGTCGCTGACCAGGGGGCGCCGCAACAGCGGGTTCTCCTGGAGGTAGATCTGACCGACCGTCAGGTAGTTGCAGGCGCGCCACCAGGCGTCGATCGTGTCGAGTTCGGCTCGTGAGAGGGCAGGAAGAATGGCATGCATGCCACCAGGCTAACAAGGACGCTGGTCATTCCGTGACACGCGGTCGGCGCGGCCGGCCGACGACCATTTCTCGCGTGGACGACCCGATGTCGCGGGAGTTCCTTGGAGCGTGCGGTACCTTTGACCAAACACCAGACGAATCGCCACCCCGGAACCGGTCCGCCCCGGCCGGGTCGACGAGTCGCCGACCACGAGGACGGTCCGATGGGAACACCCGCCATGCACGACGCCAGCCACCTCCTAGGCGCCCGCCTACAGCAAGACGGCTGCCATTTCGGCTTGTGGGCACCTCGCGCAAGCCGGGTCGAGCTGGCGCTGGTCCAGGCTGACGGCTCCCAGGTCAACCACGACATGACGCTGGCGGACGGTGCGTGGACGGTGTTTGTCCCGGGTGTGGA
>WQUE01000221.1 GCA_009785885.1 Actinomycetes bacterium | reverse complement strand
CGACCACTACATATGGACACAGCGGATCGCCCGATCCGGTGCGCCACTCCGCCACTTGTGGCGGAGGCGCAGCTGCGCCGGGGTATTTCAGCGGCCTCCTAACGGTGTACCGCAACACGATCGCCGGGTCGTAGGTCTTGTTCGCCGAGTGGGACGTCATGTCGTCAAAGCCAGTGTCGTAGACCTTCCAGGTTCCGTCCGAGGCAATGCCACGAATCGCGATGCAGTGCCCATTCCCGTTCGTTGAACCAAAGGGCGCGTTCTTGCCATCCGCAGATGACGCGTTCCCGCACAACCAGACGACACCGCCGTTCTTGACAGTGCTTTCGATGGCACTTTGGGTCACAGAAAGAACGTAGGCTGCGTTCAGGCCCCACGCCTGTGCCATGTCATGCCCCAAGCTCGCGGCCGCCCCTTCTGGGTAACGAAGCTCAACTGCCGTCCGGGTGATCGCCCGCGTCCACGAACTCGTCCATCAGGTTCGCGATCACGGGGGCGGCCAGACGCAACCACCAGAACACCACCAGCGCGGCGACCAGCGCGACGACCCATTCGCCGAGCCAGCGGGTGACCAGCACGAGCGCGGCGAGGACGCACGCGTCGGCCAGCGTGACGCGCCAGTGCCGGATCGCGAGGAACGCGGCGAGGCGGACCGCGTCCCGCGTGCGGAATGAGAACAATGCGGTGACGACGAGCAGATGCCCGGCCACGAGCGTGATGAGCAGGGCGAGGCCGGCGAACACCCATGCCACCTCGGCGGGCCAGCCGACGGCGCCCAGGTTCAGCGCGATGAACGTCATCAGGGCCATGAGAAGGACGTAGGGCACCCACCACGCCAGCACGTCCCGAAGGTTCAGCCGGTAGCCCCGCCAGAAGCGCGCGCCGGGCGCCAGGTCGGGCCCCTCCACGTCGCGACGATGCCACGCGAACAGGACGGAGGCGACCGCCGGGCCGGCTGGCAGCAGGCACAGCACGAGCAGCGGCAGGTTGCCGGTGGCGCGGTCGAGGAACACGCTCACGACGAACCCTGGCACGCACGCCAGGACGATCAGCGCGTCCAGCACGACGAACCACAGCACGAACGCCGTGACGCGGGCGAACGCGCTGCCGCCGACCTCCGCGCCGCTCAGCAGGTCGCTGGGCCTCCCCGCCATCGCGCCTCCCTCCGGTCGATGCCCCCACCGTACCGGTTCGCGTGAGGGGCACCGTCACAGCCGGGAAACTTTCGGTCATTGAAGCCTCCGACGCGTAAGTTTCTGAGTGTTTTCGCGGGGCTGACGCGTGGGCGGAATAGGCCACAGGTCACCATTTCATAACGCCGACGGCCACCCCTTGACATGCCGTGGCGTCGCGTGCTAGATATTACGACACCCGAGCAGTGTTGCGTAAGTTTCGTCGAGGCTGACGAACCCCCCAAGGAGGTGACCGCGTGTGGCACGTCCATCCGCGAGGCTGAGCCCCGAGGAGATCGCCGCCCTGCCCACCACGCCGCCCAGGCGGGGAAACGGCGCTTGGCGTACCCCGCAGGGCGCGGTCGTCTCGTCGGTGAAGGAGACATGGGGACACGCGATCCGCAAGAACTGGCGCCTGTACAGCCTGTGCCTCCTGCCCGTGGTGTACCTGCTGGTCTTCCAGTACCTGCCGCTCGTCGGCAACGTGCTCGCCTTCCGCCGGTATCAGGCCGGGTCCGCATTCCCGTACAACATCATCGGCGAGTCGTGGCAGGGGCTGCGGTACGTCCACCAGTTCGTGAACTCCCCGCAATTCTGGAATGTCTTCCGCAACACGGCGGTCATCGGCGCGTACAGCCTGCTGTTCACCTTCCCGCTGCCCATCATCCTCGCGCTGCTGCTCAACGAGTTGCGCAGCCGCCGCTTCAAGCGAACCGTCCAGACGATCTCCTACCTGCCGCATTTCATGTCGGTCGTGCTCGTCGCCGGGCTGATCATCCAGCTCACGCTGTCCAACGGCCTGATCAACGAGGTGCTGATGAAACTGAACCTCATCGACGCACCGCTGCCCTTCATGCAGGATCCGAAATACTTCCGCTCGATCTATGTCGTCTCTCAGATCTGGCAGACGACCGGCTGGGGGACGATCCTCTACCTGGCCGCCCTCACCAGCGTCGACGAGCAACTCTACGAGGCGTCCGCGATCGACGGCGCCAGCCGGCTGCGCCAGACCTGGCACGTCACCCTGCCGGGAATCCGTCCCACGATCGTCGTGCTGCTCGTGCTGAACATCGGCTCGTTCCTCGGCGTCGGATTCGAGAAGATCATCCTGATCTACAACCCGACCCTGTACGCGACCGGCGACGTCCTGTCGACCTATCTCGTCCGGTACGGCCTGTTCTCGCAGCCGCAGCAACTCTCCTACGCGACGGCCATCGGCCTGTTCCAGAGCCTCATCGGCCTGGCGCTGGTGATATCGGCCAACATGGTGTCACGCCGTCTCACGGATGCGAGCCTGTGGTGAGCGCGTACGAGGACCTGACCGGGGTCGGGACGCCCGTGCTCGACCGCGTTTCGGCGCGCGGTTTCATCAAGGACAGCCGCGGCTACCGCGTCTTCCGGGTGTTCAACATCCTCGTGCTGCTCGGATTCTCCGCGCTGATGCTCATTCCGTTGCTCAACATCCTGGCGCTCGCGTTCAGCGACAGCGTCCCCATTGTGGCCGGGCGCGTCGGCCTGTGGCCCGTCGGCTTCAACCTGTTCACCTTCAACAAGGTGATGGCCGATTCGCTGTTCTGGCGGCAGTACGCGAACACGGTGCTCTACACCGTGCTGTACACCGCGATCGCCATGTTCCTCACCACGAGCTTCGCCTACGCCATCTCGCGCAAGAACCTCAAGGGCAAGTCGGCGCTGACGTGGGTCGCGCTGTTCACGATGTACTTCGGGCCGGGCATCATCCCCAGCTACGTCCTGGTGAACCGGGTCCTGGGCTGGCACAACACTATCTGGGCGATGATCATCCCCGGCACCATCTCCGTGTTCAACCTGCTCGTGATGAAGACAACCTTCGAGAATTTCCCCGTGGAACTGGAGGAGGCGGCATACGTCGACGGCATGACAACGTACGGCGTGCTGACCCGCATCGTCTTGCCGCTGTCGAAAGCGATCCTCGCCACGATGGTGCTGTTCTACGCGGTCGGCATGTGGAACTCGTGGTGGAACGCGTTCCTCTATCTCGACGACAACAAGCTGTTCCCGGTCACGATGTATCTGCGCAACCTGATCGCCAGTTCGGCGAACACCGCCGGGATGAGCAGCGGCAATCCCGACGCCCAGGTGCAGATCGGCTCCAATATCAAGTCGGTCGCGATGGTGCTCGTCACCCTCCCGATCGTCTGCGTATACCCGTTCATCCAGAAATACTTCGTCTCGGGCGTCATGCTCGGGGCGGTCAAGGCCTAGGACCGCATGAGCCGGCACCGGACAAACCCTCCCACGAAAGGAAAACACCTGACATGAACACCCGCAAACCAGTCGTCTGGGGCGTGATCGCCCTGGCCACGCTCGGACTCGCCCTGTCCGGCTGCGGCACGGGCGGCAACGCTCCCGCAACCACCACCACGAGCACCGGGGCGAGCGCCCCCGTGAGCGCGTCGACCTCGGCGGCGCCGAAGGGCCCCATCGACGACGCGCACTCCAAGGGCGCCATGACCGACTACGCCCTCGGCAAGACGTTCAAGGCGACCGAACCGGTCGAAATCTCGCTGCTGTACCGCAACCACTCGAATTACCCGGTGAAGGACGACTGGATGATCTTCACCGCACTGAAGGCCAACCAGAACGTCACGTTCAAACGGACCGACGTCGACCTGGCCGACTGGCAGACCAAGCGCGGCCTGTACATCACCGCCGACCCGACCGAGCCCGAGGTCATCCCGGTGTTCTATTCCGGCGAGGAGACGCAGTACGTCAGCTCCGGCGCGCTGCTCCCGATCAGCGATTACGTGCAGTACATGCCGAACTTCCAGAAGGACCTGCAGACGTTCGGGCTGTCAAACTATCTGGACACGAAACGCCAGGCCGACGGCAAGTACTACCAGCTTCCCGGCCTGATGGAACTGGCGAACGTCCAGTATTCGGTGATCGTGCGCGACGACTTCTGGCAGGCCGCCGGGCTGAGCGCCGACCCGAAGAACCTCGACGAGCTGAAGGCCGACCTGCAGGCGCTGAAGGACTCCGGCAAGTGCAAGGTGCCGCTGTCCGCCGGCAACAACGCGAAGGACATCCTGTCGGTGTGGGGCCCGCAGTACGACACGCTGCTCGGTGACTGGGCGATCCAGAACGGCGCCCAGTACTGGGACGGCACGAAGTACACCGCGGCCGCCGCCCAGGACGGCGCCAAGACGGTCACCGCGTACCTGGCCGATCTGGTCAGCGCCGGGCTCATGGACAAGGACTCGATGACGCAGGGCGCCTCCAACAACGACGCGTCCGACCAGAAGCTCGTCAACGGCACGTCGTGCGCATCCACCGGCAACGACCAGGACGCCAACCGCCTCCAGCAGCAACTCAAGTCCCAGGGCGCCGACACCACCGTGCACCTGCTCACCCTGCCGCAGGGCCCCGACGGCACGATCCACATCACCGGCGGGCAGCGCTTCAGCTCCGGCCTGGTGTTCGGCTCCACGCTGAAGAACGATCCGCATTTCCTCGCGATCCTGCAGCTCGTCGACTGGCTGTACTACTCGCCCGAAGGCGTCGAGTTCGCCCAGTGGGGCGTCGCGTGCCCGGCCGGCGTGACCGACGACACGAAGTGCACCTACACGAAGGACGCCAGCGGCAAGCGCACCCTGCTGCCGAACGTCAACAACGCCCAGGGCCTGAACCCGGGTGAGAACCGCAAGATGCTGACGGTCGACTACGGCTTCTCCAACGGCGTGTTCTGGCCGGCCAACGGCACCTTCAAGGACCTGATGCTCAGCTACTACTCGCCGATCAAGGCGAACTTCGTGAACCGCATCGCCGGCATGGTCGAGCGTCCGACAGCCCCGGCGACGCCGATGGACCAGGCCACCCTCGACCAGGTGGCCGTCTACGCCCAGCCGCTGCGCGACATGCAGAACCAGTGGACGAGCGACTTCATCGTCGGCAACAAGTCCGTCGCCAACGACTGGGACGCCTACCAGGCGGCCCTGAAGGGCGCCGGCGTCGACGACCTGGTGAAGCTCTACAACGACCATGTGAAGAAGTAGGCCACCCCTGGCATCCCCGCCAGGGGAACGGTCGTGGGCCGTCCGGTGCGTCCGGGCGGCCCACGGTCGCCTCCGGGGTCCAGACCCTCCGGTAGCCTGACGGACACACAGTCACCTGAACGTCCCCCTATCAACGGACGGAAGCGGAAGTCCGCCCGGGACGACCGTCCGGCGCGAGCACGCGGACGCCGTGGGGCGCCAGGACGAGCGTCCGCCCGGCGGGGACGGCGTCGCCGGTGAGCAGGTCGGTGGCGTCCGCGGGGACGGTCCAGGTCGCGTCCGCGTCGTTGTGGTTCAGGACGAACGTGAACACGGTGCCGTCCGGGGCGACCCGGACCGTCCGCTCGACCCCCGGCGGGGGCGCGGCGCCGTCCACGAGGCCGCACCGCGCGGCGACCTCCCCGAGAACCGCGTCCAGGCCGGCGTCGTCCAGCACCGTGCCGACGTACCAGCACTCGCCGCCGGTCGCCGGATCGCTGCGCCGGGTGACGGCGGTGGCGCCGGCGAACCAGTCGCCGCCGTACGTCCCGACGATCCGCGTGTGCTCGTCGGCGGGCACGAGCAGCTCGAACACCAGCGTCCCGGACGCCTCCGGGACGGGCCCGACGGACAGCCGCACGGGCACGGCCACGCCCGGCTCCCGCGCGTCCGTCTCGTCGGCCACGACCCCGGCGAGCCCGCCCAACGGCCCGGGGTCGTCGGCGAGGAACGCCCGCGCGCTCGCATCCACCCGGCCCGACAGCACACCGGTGACGACGCTGCCGCCCCTGGCGACGACGCCCGCCAACCGGTCCGCGACATCGTCCTTCACCAGGTGCAACACCGGGGCCAGGACGACGTCGTACCGCGCCAGCTCCGCCGCGACGGGCACGACGTCCAGGGGTACGCCGAGCCGCCACAGCGCGGCGTACCAGGCGACGAGCACGTCGAGATAGCGCACGTGCCGGTTGGGCCCGTCGGCCATCTCGAGCGCCCACCACGAGTCCCAGTCGAACAGCAGCGCGGCGCGGGCGGGTGTGCGGGCGTCCAGGAGCGCGGGCCCGACCCGTCCCACCTCCTCCCCGAGCGCGGTCATCTCGGCGAACACGCGGCCTCCCGCACGCCCGGCGTGGCCGATCAGGGCCCCGTGGTCCTTCTCGCACGCCCCGCGGGAGGCGCGCATCTGGAAGAAGCAGCAGGCGTCCGCGCCGTGGGCGATCGCCTGCCAGCTCCACAGGCGCATCACGCCGGGTGGCTTCAGCGGGTTCACGTCGCGGGCGGCCGTGCGGGAAGGCGTCTGCTCCATCAGCCAGAACGGCGCCCCGTCCTTCAGGCCGCGCACCAGGTCGTGCGTCAGCGCCATCCGGGCCTCGGAGCGCATCGTCGGCGGGTAGTTGTCCCACGATGCGAAGTCCAGCGCGGGCGCCCAGCGGTGGTAGTCGAGGGGCCGGTACGCCCCCATCAGGTTCGTCGTGACGGGCGTGCCGGGGTCGAAGCGACGGATCGCGGCTTTCTCGGCGGTGAAGCGTTCCAGCATCGCGTCCGTCATGAAGCGGCGGTAGTCGAGGGTGATGCCGTGGAACGCCGTGTGGTCCTCGCCGCGCCAATGCTCGGACAGCGCGTTCGGCGGTACGACCTGGTCCCAGGCGGTGAACACGTGCGACCAGAACGTGGTGTTCCACGCGTCGTTCAGGGCGTCCAGGGTGCCGTAGCGCGCCCGCAGCCACCTCCGGAAGCCGGCGGCACAGTTCGGGCAGTAGCACGCGCCGCCGTGCTCGTTGCCGACGTGCCAGGCGACCGGGCGTCCGGCGTAGCGCTCGGCCAGCTTCCCGGCGATCCGGACGGACGCCTCCGCGAACGCCCGGCTGGACGGGCACGCGTTGTGCCGCTGGCCGTACGCGTGCGCCCGGCCCTCGAAGTCGGTACGCAGGACGTCGGGATGCGCGGTCGCCAGCCACGGGGGCACCGCCCCGGTCGGCGTCGCCAGCACGATGTCACGGCCGGTGCGCTCCGCCCGCTCGAACGTCGCATCCAGGGACGAGAAGTCGAACGCCGCCTCGTCCGGCTGCAGCAGCGCCCACGCGAACACGCCGACGGTCCACGTCGTGACGTGCGCGGCTGCGAACGCGGCATCGTCCCGCGCCCACACGTCCGGTGTCCACTGTTCCGGGTTGTAGTCGCCGCCGAAGGGGATGTGGTCAAGGTTCAGCACGGTGTTCAGCCTAGTAGGCCCGGGCCCGGTAGGGTCGGACGCACAACCGTGAGGAGGGCGCCATGCTGAAGATGGGGTTCCGCTGGTTCGGGGCGAGCGACGACCCGATCCCGCTGGCGTACGTCCGGCAGATCCCGGGGGTGACGCAGATCGTCGGGGCGCTGTTCGACATCCCGGCCGGGGAGGTGTGGCCGCGGGAGCGGATCGCGGCGCTGCGGGACGAGATCGAGGCCGCCGGGCTGCGCCTGGAGGTGATCGAGTCGGTGAACGTGTCCGACGCGATCAAGATCGGCACGTCCGAACGCGACCGTCACATTGTCAACTACATCGCAACGATCGAGAACCTGGCCGCCTGCGGGGTGAAGGTGATCTGCTACAACATCATGCCGGTGTTCGACTGGATCCGCACCGACCTGCGCCATCCGCTCGACGACGGCTCGTCGACGATGTCGTTCGACCCGGCGCTCGTCGCCGGCAGCGTGGACGACGTGCTCGCCCGCGTGCGGGACTCGGCGGACGGCTACCGGCTGCCCGGCTGGGAGCCGGAGCGGCTGGCAGACGTGCGGGCGCTGTTCGAGGCGTACGCGGACGTCGACGAGACGAGGCTGACCGACAACTACCGCTACTTCATCCAGGCGATCATGCCGACGTGCGAACGGTTCGACGTGCGCATGGCCGTCCATCCCGACGATCCGCCGCGGTCGCTGTTCGGGCTGCCGCGCATCGTGAAGGACGCCGCCGACCTGCGCGTGATCGAGTCGTTCCACGATTCGGTCTACAACGGGTTCACGCTGTGCACCGGGTCGCTCGGGGAGAACCCGGCGAACGACGTGCCGGGCATCCTGCGGGAGTTCATCGGCCGCGGCAAGGTGCCGTTCGTCCAGGCGCGGAACATCCGCCACACCGGCGACGGCAGCTTCCACGAGTCGGCGCACCTGAGTTCGTACGGGTCGGCGGACATGTACGAGATCATGCGGGCGATGTACGAGGCGGGGTTCGACGGCTACGTCCGCCCGGACCATGGCCGCGACATCTGGGGGGAACGCGGCCGTCCCGGCTACGGGTTGTACGACCGGGCCCTCGGCATCGCGTACCTGCTGGGGCTGTGGGAGGCCATCGGCAAGCAGCACACCTGAGGGGATCATCTCAGACCTCACCCACGCACGTTAGGCTGACACCATGGGCCATCCCGGTGAGGCACGGTGTTGACATGACGATCACGGTTCCGGCGACCCCGACCGGGTCGCTCGGGCATGCCTGGCGCGAGTGCGTCGGGACGGGCCGGGCGAACCTGTCCCTGCGGCACGACTTCGTCGTGTCGGCCGCGCTGGCCCACGACGTGATCGGCTTCCGCCACATCCGCGGGCACGGCCTGTTCAGCGACGACATGGGCGTCCTGCGCGAGAGCGGCGGCGTCCGGCGGTACGGCTTCACGTACCTCGACCAGGTGTGCGACACGTACCTGGGGGCGGGGATGCGTCCCGTGCTGGAACTGGGTTTCACCCCCGGGCTGCTGGCGAGCGGCACCCAGACCGTGTTCTGGTGGAAAGGCAACATCACCCCGCCCCGCGACCTGGGCGAGTGGACCGGCCTCGTGACGGCGGCGCTGCGCCACCTGATCGCCCGGTACGGCGCCGCCGAGGTACGCGGCTGGCCGGTCGAGGTGTGGAACGAGCCGAACCTCGCCACCTTCTGGGACGCCGATCAGGCCACCTACTTCCGGCTGTACGACGCGACTGCCCGCGCCGTGAAGGCGGTCGACGCGGCACTCACGGTGGGCGGGCCCGCGACCGCCCCGGACGCGCCCGAGTGGGTGCGCGCGTTCGGCGAGCACGTGCTGGCGGACGACGTGCCGTGCGACATCATCACCACGCACGCGTACGCCTCCGGGCCGGCCCAGCACATCCCGTTCGGCGTGTACCAGACGCTGCGCCCCCCGTCCCACCTGCTGGAGCAATTCGCCTTGCCGCGCGGCCTGTACGCGGGCACGCCGCTGGCCGGGTTGCCGCACTGGGTCACCGAGTTCAACACGTCGTACCGCCCCGACAACCCGATCCACGACACGGCGTACAACGCCTGCTACCTCGCGCCGGTGCTCGCCGGCGGCGGCGCGGCGGCAGACGCGTTCTCCTACTGGACGCTGTGCGACGTGTTCGAGGAGGAGAACATCCCGACGGCGCTGTTTCACGGCGGTTTCGGCCTGCTCGCGCGCCACCAGCTGCGCAAACCCACCTGGCACCTGTACGCGTTCATGGCCCGCCTCGGCGACGAGGTGCTCGCCCGCGGGGAGGATCACCTGGTCACCCGGCATGCGGACGGACGCCTCGGCCTGCTCGCCTGGCAGCCGCTCGGCGGTTCCGCCGAGGGCCCGTACGGCTCGGCGCCCGCGTCCCACCGCCTGCGGCTCCGCCTGCCGGTCGGGGCCTGCCCCCGGGCCGCGATCGTGCGGCACCGGGTGAACGAGCACGCCGGCAACGCGTGGACGCTGTGGCGCGAGCTGGGACGCCCCGCTTCCCCGGACTCCCGCACGATGGAGCTGCTGTACGACGCCGCCGAGCCGGCCGTGGAGCACCGCGCCGCCGACGTGGACGCCGACGGCACCCTGCTGCTCGACCTCACCCTCGAGCGCCACGAGATCACGCTGGTCGAGGTCGTGCCGGTCGTGCCGACGCACCACGAGGGCCTGGACGACACCCGGCTGCTCGGCCATGAACCGTCCGATGACGAGGGACGACGGTGACCGAGCACCCCGCCTGGCTGCCGGACGCCGCGCTCGCGCCACTGGGGCGGCAACGCGTCGCGCTGGTCGCCCCGCCCGGGCAGGCGTCCGCCGTGCTGGGCAGCGTCGAGGCGGAGCTGCGCGCCGCCACCGCGTCCCACGGGGGGACGTACCGGCGTCTCGATCCTGGCGCGACCGTCCCGCCGGAGACGACCGTCGTGCTGCGGCTCGATCCGGCCGCTGGCCTCGTTCCTGACAGTTTCCGCTTGTCAACGGCACACGGACGAGCCGGCCTCACTGCCGCCGACCCGTCCGGGCTGCTGTACGGCCTGT
>WQUE01000220.1 GCA_009785885.1 Actinomycetes bacterium | reverse complement strand
CGACACCCTCCGTGCGGGCGAGGTCACGTCCGTGCTGGTGATGGCGGCCGATGAGTTCGGCAACCCGGCCGCCGGGTCGACGATCAGCCTGCGCGAGACGTCCGGGAACATCACGTTCCCGCGGGGCGCCACGTGCGTCCTGGACAGCTGGGGTGAATGCGAGATCGAGGTGCGGGCAACCGTCCCGGGGACGTTCACCATCGAGGCCCAGCTGGACGGCGAACCGGCACCGGGCGGCAACGTGCAGGTCACGTACGTCCCCGGGCCGGCCGACCCGGCCGCCTCGCAGTTGACGCTCGGCGCCGCCGACTCGACCGTGGGCAAGACCGTGACGGCGACCGCGGCGATCACCGACGCGTTCGGCAATGCCGTGCCGGGTGTGACCGTCTCGTTCGGGGTGGACGGGGACGCCTCATTCGTGGGGGCCGACGGCTCCCCGGTGACGTCGTGCGACACCGGCGATGACGGCCGCTGCCAGGTGGACGTGACGAGCCGGGTGCCCGGGGCCGTGTCGGTGTCGGCGCAGGTCGACGGCGCGGACGTGGCGGGATCGCCGCGCTCGGTGGTCTTCATGCCCGGCTGCGTGCCGGGGGTGGACGCCGGCTGCGCGTACGACGCCGCCGTGGCCGACGGGGCCCGGACGCGCGTGGCCGTGACCACGGACAACCAGTTGGCGGGCGGACCGGAGCCGAACGTGGCGACGGTCTGGCTGACCGACCTGTACGGCAACCCGGTGGACCGGGCGGTCACGTCGGTGTCGGAGGATCCGGCGCTCGTCGTCGGCCCGGCCGTCCGGGTGGCGCCCGGCGTGTTCACCATCGCGTACGAGTCGCTCGCGACGCAGACGTCGGTGGTCCAGGCGTCGGTGCTGGTCGACGGGACGGCGCTGGCCGCACCGGTGACCATGCGCTTCGTCGTCGCCCCGGTGGCGCCGGTGATCACCGGCCCAGCCGATGGCGCGCTGACCAACGCGCGGCCCGTCGTTGTGACGGGCAGCGGGCAGCCGGGTGCCGGCGTCGTCGTGTCCGATGGCACGGGGTCGATGCTTGGCGAGACCGTGGTGGACGCAAACGGGGCCTGGTCGGTCGCGATCGACCTGGCCGACGGCACGTACCGGTTGCGCGCCGTGCAGGCCGACGCGTGGGGCTACGTCTCGCCGTCGAGCCTGGTCGTCGAGGTGACCGTGGACACGGTCGCCCCGGACGCGCCCGTGATCACCGGCCCGGCCGATAGCGCGCTGACCAACGCGCGGCCCGTCGTCGTGACGGGTACGGGCGAGCCGGGCGCGACGGTGGTCGTGTTCGGCCTGACCCGGATCGCGGGTGTCGAGACGGTCGTGGACGGCGACGGGACCTGGTCTTGCGCGATCAACCTGGCCGACGGGTGGCACGAGCTGCGCGCCGTCCAGACGGACCGCGCGGGCAACGGATCGGAAACCAGCGAGCCGGTCGGGCTGACCGTGGATACGGTCGCCCCGGGCGCGCCCCGGATCGATCGACTGGATCGCACCGGTGTCTCGGGTGGCCCCGGTGCCGCCGAGCCGGGTGCGACAGTCACCGTGATGTGGCCGGACGGTTCCACATCGACGACCGTGGTCGCGAACGACGGCTCGTGGTTCGCGCCGCTGCCGCCGGGCATGGTCTCCGGCGACGTGGGGGCGTTCGTGACCGACGCGGCAGGCAATGTCTCGGCGATCACCGATCCGCCGCTGGACCTGGACCCGCCGGACGCGCCGCGGATCGATGCCGCGGATGGCACCGGGGTGTCTGGTGGCGCCGGATCGGGCGAACCGGGGGCGACGATCACGGTGACCTGGCCGGATGGTTCCACGTCGACGACGGAGGTGGCCGCGGATGGTTCGTGGTCCGTGGCGACGCCGCCGGGCATGGGCCCGGGCGACGTGACGATCACGGCGACCGATGCGGCGGGCAACATCTCGCTCGTCACCACCGTCACGCTCCCGCCCGGCACCGATGAACCCGGGACGGACCAGCCCGGAACCGACCAGCCCGGAACCGACCAGCCTGGTAGCGCTAAGCCCGGCACGGACGAGCCTGCGAAGGATCAGCCCGGCATGGACGAGCCCGGCACGGACGGATCGGACGCGGCCGAGACCGGGCGCGAGCAAGAGGCGTCACGTCCGGTGGCTCCGGCGGGAGGTGCGGTCGTCCGTCACCACGCCGAACTGGTGGTGCTGACGCTCACGTTGCTGCTGGCCGGCGGGATCCTCGTCTGGCACCTGGGCCGGCGCAGCGAGGTTCCGGTCGCCTAGGCCGAACCGAGCGTCCTGATGACGAGGGGCGGTTCCCGTGAGGGAACCGCCCCTTCGCCATCTGCTGGTCGCGCCAAGGTCAGCCAACGTCGGCCTTCCGGCGATGCCATCGCCGACGCCCGCGGGCCTGGCAGCGGGCCACCGGCTCCGGTTCGTGCACCGCGCCGCATCGCGGACGAGCACCTGTCGATATCATCGACTATCGGCACGGAGGGGATGTGATGTGGAACGAATCCAGACCCTGAACCGGCGACCGTTCCGGGCCGTCGACGTGCCAAGGGTGCCCCGGCCGCGCCCCCCCCGATGAGGTCTCCCGATGCTGATCGATCTCTCAGCGCTCACGGTCTTTTTCGCCGGCGGGTTCACGCTTCGTGTGGACGCTCTCAGCGTCGAAGGACCCATCGTCCTCGGTGTGATCGGGCCCAACGGCTCAGGCAAGACAAACCTGATCCGGTGCCTCACCGGCCTCGTCACGCCCACCAGCGTCGGACACCTCCGGATCAACGACCTCGACGTGACCCGGGCCTCGCCCCGGCGTCACCCGGCGATCGGCCTGGCGCTTGGCCCGTCGCAACTCTTCGACGACCAGACCTGCTGGGAGAACCTCGCCTACACGGCCCGCCTCTACGGCATTCGCCACAGCCGACCCCTCATCCAGCACTGGCTGGACGCGGTGGGCCTGCTGCCGCACTCGCGCAAGAGGGTACGGCAGCTGTCGACAGGGCTGGCCCAGCGTCTCAACATCGCCCGGGCCCTTCTGCCCGGCGCGAACCTCCTCGTCCTCGATGAGCCGACTGCCGGGCTCGACCCCGGTGCCGTCAAGGACTTTCACCAACTCGTCCTCGAGCTCGCGGACATGGGCACGTCCGTGCTCATGTCGACGCACGACATGCGCGCCGCCCAGGACATCTGCGACCGCGTGCTCATGCTCCGCGACGGCACGATCGTCGCCGATGACGCGCCCGCCAATCTGCTGGGCCGCTTCAGTGCGACCGTGTACGAGTTCCGCGCCGCCGACCGGACGCAGGAGAGCCTTGTCTCGGCGCTGCTGCGAGCCGGAATGCCCACTCCTCGTCTGCGGCGGGACCGCGAGGGCTGGTGCACATTGCTCTTCGAGCCCCCGCCGGCCGCGCTGGATGCCGACCGCACGCTCATCGTCTCGCGTCGCCCCACAACCCTGGACGACATCTTTCCGATTCTGGCGGCCCAGGAGGCGCTACCGTGGGGCTCGTAGCAGCGTTCATCGCGTTCGGAACCAAGCAAGCCCGGATGCCCACGATCTACGTGAAGACGTTGGTTCTGGTCCCGGTCAATCTGGTGTTTCCCTATGCTTTCCTGCTCAAAGGCTTCGTGCCGGCATACGCCCCCGAAGACATCGCCTTGATCATCGGGTGGGGGTTCACGTACAACTCTCTCGTCGACATCTTCCTGCTCACGGACGAGGTCGTACGCTCTCAGCAACTGGATGCCGCCCTGCTCGCCCCCGGCCGCCTGACCGGCTGGTTCCTCGGCCTGCACCTGTCCGTCTATTCGGCCTATCTTCCTGCGGTGGCCGTCTCGGTGCTTCTTGCCCGCCCGATTCTCGGCCTCGTCTTCCCCATCGGCCTTGCACTCCTGGCCACGATCGGCGTTCTCGTGACCACGGAAACACTGGCCTGGGTCATTCTGGCGATACGCCTGACCAACAGCCGGTC
>WQUE01000219.1 GCA_009785885.1 Actinomycetes bacterium | reverse complement strand
GAGGACGACGACCCCGCCGAGGTTCGTCACGAAGCCGCCGACGCCGCCGGCGAGCGCGTGCTGCGCGATGATCGCCTGGATCGTGGCCTCGTGGTCGCCGCCGTGGCGGGCCAGGCGGCGCCCGGCCGCCACGCGCGCCCCCGGAACCGAGCCGACGCCGTTGATCGCCGCGTTCAGGATCGCCCGGAGCGCCGCCCCGATGGGCCGGGGGGCGGCCAGCGGCGCGATGCGCACGACGGCCTGCCCGATGGTGTTCGCGAGGGCCATGATTCGTTCTCCTTCGACCGGGCGGTGCTGACAATCCGGCTTGTCCAGATTCTGAGGAAACGCAAGGTGTGGACGGACCGGGGGCACTATGCTCAACCGTAGCTGACGTCGCTACCGATCCGGTCAATCGGGGAGGTCGTCCGTCACCAGTGGCCCAGGCCGTCGCAAGACGATACCTCACACGACTCACACGACAAGCATGGTAACGAGTATGGACGAGCAGATCACACCGGAGGTGCCCGCGCTGGCCGCCACGGTTGCCCGTGTGGGCGGCGAGTGGCAGATCCGCGTCCCACGTCTTGACGTGACCACGACCGTGCGCACGCTCGACGAGGCCGAGGCCGCCGCGAAGGCCGTGATCGCCGCGCAGTTGCATGTCCGGCCGGGGGACGTCGGCGTCGAACTCACGACGCAACTCCCGGCCGACATCGAGGACGACCTCGCCGAGGTCACCCGCTGGCGCGACATCTCGGGGTACGCCGCGCAGCGGGTCAGCATGCTCACCCGCCGGGCCGCCGACCGGCTGGTCACCCGGGAGAAGCTGACCCAGCGGGAGGCCGCGGGCCTGCTGGGCGTGTCCCAGCAGCGCGTCGCCCAGCTGCTGAAGAAGAGCCCGGACTAGGACGCCGGTACAGTGGGGCGCATGCGTGCGACCCTGGTGAGCCTCGTCGGCCGGGGTGTCGCGAGTGCGACGCGGCTGCGGGGCGGGCACGGCTCGGCGCTGCCGGGGCTCGTCGTCGAACGCCTCGACCCGCACTTCCTGCGCGACCTGCTGGGCCGGCTGCCGCTGGGGTGCGCGGTGATCAGCGGCACCAACGGGAAGACGACCACGACGCGCCTGGTCACGCAGCTGTTGGAGGCGGCCGGCCTCTCCGTGTTCACGAACCCGAGCGGCAGCAACTTCACCCGCGGGGTCGTCAGCGCCGCACTGCCGCAGCTCCGCCGCGGGCGCCTGGACGCCGACATCGCCGTCCTCGAGCTGGACGAGGCGCACGCCGTCCACTTCGTCCACCAGATCGCGCCACGGTACGCCCTGCTGCTGAACGTGCTGCGCGACCAGCTGGACCGGTTCGGCGAGATCGACAACACCGCCCGGCTGCTCGGGCAGGTCGCCGCCGGGGCGAGTGGCGCCGTCGTCCTGAACGCCGACGACCCGCGGATCGCCCGCTTCGCGACCGGTGTACGTCCCGGGGTGGACGTGTCGTGGTTCGGCATCGGCGAGGGCCTGCGGGGGCAGTTCCCAACCGACGAGGGCCTGTACGCGCCGGACCGCCAGACAGGCGCCTCCCCGGACGCCCCGGAGCGTATCACCTTGTCGGCACTTGATGGGGCCGAGGCGACGTACCGCATCGGGGATCGGGAGTACCCCGCCCGCCTGAGCCTGTACGGCCCGCACAACGCGCTGAACGGCGCCGCCGCGCTGGCGCTGACGCGCGCCATCCTCGGGCCGCGCTTCGACCCGGCGGCGCAGGTGGAGGCGCTGTCGCACGTCACCGCCGCGTTCGGACGGGGCGAGGTGTTCCGCCTCGGCGGGCGCGACCTGCGGCTGACCCTCGTGAAGAACCCGTCCGGGTTCCGGCTGGCGCTCGCCGGCGCCGACCCGTCCGCGCCGACGCTGATCGCCGTGAACGACGAGATCGCCGACGGCCGCGACGTGTCATGGCTGTGGGACGTGGACTTCGCGCCGCTGGCCGGCTGCCCGTCCGTCGCGACGACGGGCGTCCGGGGGTACGACATGGCGCTGCGGTGCGAGTACGACGGTATCCCGGTGGCCTCCACCGAGCCGGACCCGCTGGTGGCGCTGGACCGTTTCCTGGCCGCGGCACCGACCGGGCCGGTGCAGGTGTTCAGCACGTACACGGCGATGCTCGTGCTGCGGGCGCGGCTGAAGCAGTTGGCGGACGGGGGTGCGCGATGAGGATCGAGATCGTGCAGCTGTACCCCGCCGAGATGAACATCTACGGCGATCACGGCAACGCCCAGGTGCTGCGCGCCCGCGCCGAGCTGTACGGCATCGAGGTCGTGACAAGGTCATATGAGGTCGGTTGTGACGCGTCGATGCTTGAGGGGGCCGACCTGCTGCTCGGCGGCGGCGGCCAGGACGCCGGCCAGGCGGGCGTCGCGGACGACCTGGGACGGGTCGCGGCGTGCCTGCGCGAGCGGGCCGAGGCGGGCGTGCCGATGCTGATGGTGTGCGGGATGTACCAGCTGTTCGGACGGTGGTTCAAGACGGTGGAGGGCGCCGAACTGGGCGGCATCGGCGTGTTCGACGCGACCACCACCGGCGGGACGTCGCGGCTGATCGGCAACGCGGTCGTCGACACCGACTGGGGCCGGCTCGTCGGCTACGAGAACCACAGCGGGCTGACGAGCCTCGGTGCCGGCCAGGCCGGTTTCGGGCGGGTCGTGCAGGGCGCCGGCAACAACGGGCGGGACGGCGTCGAAGGCGCCCGGGCGGGCAACGTCATCGGCACGTACCTCCACGGGCCCCTCCTGCCGAAGAACCCGCGCCTGGCCGACGCGTTGCTGCGCGTGGCGGTCGCCCGGGGATCGTCCGGGCGCTCGAATGTCCAGTTGACAAGCCTGGACGATGACGCGCCCGTCCTCGCGCCGCGCGATGACGCCGCTGCCGGGGTGCTCGCCCGGTGGGACGACCTGGCTGCGCGGGCCGGTGCCGCCGCCGCGGCCCGTCCCCGCTGACGCCGGCGTTTCGCGGCGCCGCCGCGTTGACGACACGCAAAGTCGCCGTCTGGGGGGGATTTGCGTGTAGCTAAGCGGCGGAGGCCGCGGACAGGGCGGCGACCTCGTCCGGAGCGAGGACCAGGGTGGCCCCGGCGAGCAGGGCGGGCAGCTGGTCGACGCGGCTGGCCGAGGCGATGGGGGCGACGACGGTCGGCTGGGCGCGCAGCCACGCGAGCGCGACGGACGCGACGGCGACGCGGTGGGCGGCCGCGATCTCGTCCAACGCGTCGAGCACGGCCAGGCCGCGGGGCGTGAGGTACGTCGCGGCGCGCTCCGTGCGCGGGCCGGCGATGTCGCGGCCGGGGCGGTACTTGCCGGTGAGGAACCCGGACGCGAGCGAATAGTACGGCATCACGCCCAGTCCGTGCGCCTGGGCGACGGCACGCAGGCCGTTCGTCTCGAAGGCGCGCTCCATGAGGTTGTACTGCGGCTGGAGGGCGACGGCCGGGTGGAAACCGCCGGCGTCGGTCGCGGCGAACCACTCCTCCAGGCGGGCCGGGGAGAAGTTGGACGGCGCGAGGTAGCGGACCTTGCCCGCGTCCACGAGGGCGCTCAGGGTGCCGACAATGTCGGCCATCGGCACCTCGGCGTCGTCGTAGTGGGCGTAGTAGAGGTCGATGCGGTCCGTGCCGAGGCGGGCCAGGGAGGCGTCGACGGCGCGGTTGATCGTGTCGGGCCGCAGACCCTTGAACTCGGGATGCGTCGCCACCTTCGTCGCGAGGAGCACCCGGTCGCGGCAGCCGCGGTCGGCGAGCCACGCGCCGACGAGCGTCTCGCTCTCGCCGCCGTGGTTGCCGGGCACCCACCACGAGTAGCCGTCCGCCGTGTCGACGAGCGTGCCGCCACCGTCGAGGAACGCGTCCAGCAGGGCGAAGCTCGTCTGCCTGTCGGCCGTCCATCCGAAGACGTTGCCCCCGAAGACGAGGGGGAAGATGTCGAGGTCACTGGCGCCGATGCG
>WQUE01000218.1 GCA_009785885.1 Actinomycetes bacterium | reverse complement strand
TCGAGTGACTACGTGAGCAGCTTCAGGCGCGCCGGGTCGTTCTTGAAGACCTCCTTGGCGTTGGCCTGCGTCACGATCACGGGATCCTGGGCGTACACCGCGACGTCCTTGACTCCGTTGTTGTCCTTCTCGGTCGGCGCCGGCAGCGGCTGGCCGGCCTGGAGGGCCTTGATCAGCGTGATCGTCTGGGCGACCAGCTTGTCCGTCGGCTTGTACGTCGTGGACCACTGCTTGCCTTGCCACACCAACGTGACGGAGGCGTCCTCGGCGTCGAGGCCGTCGACCACCGGCACCGGCTGCCCGGCGTCCTCGCAGGACGTCATGATGGCGCGTGCGATGCCGTCATTGGGCGCCAGCACGCCGTCGATCTTCTTGCCGCCACCGTAGAAACCGGAGAGCAGCGTGTCCATGCGGGCCTGGGCCTTCTGGTTGTCCCAGTCCTGCGTGGCGACCGTCGGGAAGTCCTTCTGGCCGGAGACGACGACCAACGTGCCGTCGTCGATCTTCGGCTGCAGGACCTTCATCGCGCCGGTGAAGAAGTTCGGGGCGTTCGGGTCGGTGGGGCCGCCGCCGAACAGCTCGATGTTGTACGGGCCGGGGCCCTTCTTCGCCGCGAGGCCGTCCAGCAGCGACTGGCCCTGCAGCTCGCCCGTCTTCACCGAGCCGAACTGCACGACCGCGTCGACGTTCGGCGTGTTCTGGATCATCCGGTCGTAGCCGATGATGTAGATGTCGGCCGCCTTCGCCTGGTCGACGATGGTGCCGAGCTGGGCGCCGTCCACGGGCCCGATCACGATCACCTTGGCGCCGGCCTGGATCATGGCCGTGATCTGCTGCTGCTGGGTCTGGACGGTGTTGTCCGCGGCCTGGACGTTGGGCGTGAAGCCCGCGGCCTTCAGCTGGTCGGCGAACATCGTCTGGCCCTCCTGCCAGTTCTGCGTGCCCAGCCACGGCAGCGACACGCCGATCATCGCGTTCGCGGCGAAGCCGCCGGCTGCGCTGGTCGTGGTCGTGCTCGCCGCGCTGCTCGCGCTCGAACTGGGCGGGTTGCTCGTGGTGCTCGTGGTGCCTGTGCCGCGGCCCGTGCCGCATCCGGCGAAGGCGGCCACGCTCAAGGTGGCGACGGTGACGATCGTCGCCAGTCTGATGCCTGATCTCATGCGATTCCTCTCTTGTTGGGTTATTGGTGGGTTGTGGCCGGCGGGACGCCGGGTGCTGGAGCTGACGGGTTCTCGGGGGCGATGGCCTTGGTGACGCGTCCGATGATCGAGGCGCGCCCGTGCTGCTTGTTCCACACGTCGAACGCGACGGCGGCGAGCAGCACAAGCCCCTTGATCACCTGCGTCTTGTCGGAGCCGACGCCCATGAGGTACAGGCCCGAGTTGAGCACGGCCATCACCATGGCGCCGATGATCGACCCCAGGATCGTGCCGATGCCGCCGGACACCGCCGCGCCGCCGATGAACACGGCCGCGATCGCGTCGAGCTCCCAGCCGGTGCCGGTGTTGGAGCCGGCCGACGACGCCCGTCCGACGAACAGGATCCCGGCGATCGCCGCGAGGAACGAGATGTTCACCATGGTGAGGAAGTACGTCCGGGTGACGTTCACGCCCGACAGGGCGGCGGCGGCCTTGTTGCCGCCCACCGCGTAGATGTTGCGGCCGAACGGCGTCCGCTCGGTGATCGTGTGGTAGATCAGGATCAGCACGAGCAGGATCAGCCCGACGATGGGGAAGGACGTGCCGGGACGTCCGGACCCGAAGATCCATGTCACGTACATGATCACGGCGCAGATGATCACCAGTCGGACGACGACCGCCCAGGCGGGCGTGGCGCTGGCCGAGCCCCGCTGGTGCCACCAGGTGCGCAGCGTGAAGAACACGACGGCGACGAGCGCGACGATGCCGAGCAGCAGCGTGGAGTTGTTCATGCCGGTGAACGCGGGCCCCCATTCGGGCAGGTAGCCGGAACTCAGCGTGCGCAGCTGGGGTGGGCCGCTCACGGTCACGGAGTGACTGAGCCACAGCGTCGCCCCGCGGAAGATCATCATGCCGGCGAGCGTCGTGATGAACCCCGGGATGCCCAGTTTCGACAGCCAGAAGCCCTGCCACGAGCCGATGAGGGCGCCCAGCACCACGCCGAGGAACACGGCCAGCCACCACGGGATGCCCCAGTCGCGGGCGATCACAGCCATCACCATCCCGACGAACCCGGCGACGGACCCGACGGACAGGTCGATCTGCCCGATCACGATCACCATGAGCATGCCCATCGCCAGGATGAGGACGTACGCGTTGCCCGTGATCAGATTCTGGAAGTTCGACGGCGTGATCATCAGCCCGCGCGTCGTGATCTGGAACACGATCAGCAGGACGACCAGGGCGATCACCATCGAGTACTGGCGCAGGTCCGTGCCCAGCAGGGCGGTCAATCCCGAGGGGCGGGCCGCTGTGGGACGGTCTTTCGTGGCCGAATCTTCGGTGCCGGATGCCATGCTGGTGCCTGCTTTCCTAGCGCGTGCTCGCGGGGGTGAGGGTCATGAGGCGCATCAGCTCCTCCTGGCTCGTCTGTGTCTTGTCGACCATGCCGGTGATCCGGCCCTCGCAGATGGTGTAGATGCGGTCCGCGATCCCCAGCAGCTCGGGCAGCTCCGAGGAGATGAAGATCACGGCTTTGCCCTGATCGGCCAGCTGCTGAATGATCTTGTAGATCTCGTACTTGGCGCCGACGTCGATGCCGCGCGTCGGCTCGTCCAGGATCAGGACGTCCGGCTTCGGGAACAGCCACTTCGCGAGGACGACCTTCTGTTGGTTCCCGCCGGACAGCGTCGCGATGCCGGCGTCGACGCTCGGCGTCTTGATGTTGAGGGCCGCCCGGTACTCCTCGGCGACGGCCCGCATGCGCGGGCGCTCGATCAGGTGCAGCTTCGTGCAGACGCCGCGCAGCCACGCCGAGACGACGGTGAATTTCACGTCGTCGAGGAGGTTCAGGCCGAGCATCTTGCGGTCCTCGGAGACGTACGCCAGCCCGGCGTCGATCGCCGCCTGCACGTTCTTGAGCTTGACCTCGCGCCCGTGGACGACGATCTGCCCGCCGCGGAACACGCCGAAGTTGTGGCCGAACACCGACCGGGCGAACTCGGTACGTCCGGCACCCATCAGCCCGGCGAGCCCGACGATCTCGCCGGCGCGCGCGTCCAGCGACATGTCGTTGCACAGCAGCCGGCCCGGCACGTTCGGATCCTCGACGGTCCAGCCCCGTACCTCGAAGACGACGTCCCCGATGTGTGGGGTGTGCGTCGGGAAGCGGGCGTCGAGGGAGCGGCCGACCATCGCCTTGATGATGCGGTCCTCGTCGACATGGCCGGGCGTCACCGGGTACGTCTCGACGGTGTGCCCGTCGCGGAGGATCGTGATCGCGTCCGCGATCGCGGCGAGTTCCGCGATCTTGTGGGAGATCATGATCGACGTGATGCCCTTGCCCTTGAGTTCGCGGAGCAGGGCCAGCAGGTTGCCGGCGTCCTCCTCGTTCAGGGCGGACGTGGGCTCGTCCAGGATGAGCAGTTTGACGTTCTTGGCCAGGGCTTTCGCGATCTCGACGAGCTGCTGCTGACCGACGCCCAGGTTCTTGATCTTCGTGTCCGCCGGGATGGACAGCCCGACGCGGGCCAGCAATTCCTGGGCGCGGCGGTGCGCCTCGTGCCAGTCGATCAGCCCCCAGTGCGTGATGTGGTCGCCGAGGAAGATGTTCTCCGCGATCGACAGCTCGGGCACGAGCGCGAGCTCCTGGTGGATGATCACGATGCCCGCCCGCTCGGAGGCTTTCACGTTCGCATACCCGGCCGGCTGCCCCCGGTACAGGATCTCCCCGGAGTACGTCCCGACGGGATGCACACCCGACAGCACCTTCATCAGCGTGGACTTTCCCGCGCCGTTCTCGCCGCAGATCGCGTGGATGTCGCCTTCGCGCACCTCCATGCTGACGTCGTCCAGGGCCCGCACACCGGGGAACG
>WQUE01000217.1 GCA_009785885.1 Actinomycetes bacterium | reverse complement strand
GGGGCCTGGGAGTCGACGGGCTCGTCGTGGCGGATGTAGCCGCGCGCGCCGCAGGCCTCGCACGGCTCGGTGAACGCCTCGGCGAGGCCCGTGCCGATCTTCTTGCGGGTCAGCTGGACCAGGCCGAGGCTTGTGACCTCGCTCACCTGGTGGCGGGTGCGGTCGCGTCCGAGGCATTCGACGAGGCGCCGCAGCAGCAGTTCGCGGTTGCTGGGCAGCACCATGTCGATGAAGTCGATGACGATGATCCCACCGAGGTCCCGCAGGCGCAGCTGGCGCACGATCTCCTCGGCCGCCTCCAGGTTGTTGCGCGTGACGGTCTCCTCCAGGTTGCCGCCGCCGCCGGTGAACTTGCCGGTGTTCACGTCGATCACCGTCATGGCCTCGGTGCGGTCGATCACGAGGGAACCGCCCGACGGCAGGAACACCTTGCGCTCCAAGGCCTTGGCGATCTGCTCGTCGACGCGGTACTGGGTGAACGGATCGCCCTGGCCGGCGTCCCAGCGGACGAGCCGGCCCGTCAGGTGCGGGGCGACGTGCTGGACGTACGCCTCGACGGTGTCGTAGGCGTCCTCCGGCCCGCCGTTGCCGGCGATGACCAGCTGGGCGAAGTCTTCCGTGAACAGGTCGCGGACGATGCGCAGCGTCAGGTCGGGTTCGCTGTACAGCAGCTGCGGCGCCTTGCCGCTCGCGACCTTACGCGAGATCACGTCCCACTGGGCGCGCAACCGGTCGACATCGTGCCCCAGTTCCTCCTCGCTGGCGCCCTCGGCGGCCGTGCGGACGATCACCGATGCGGTCTCGTCGACGACGTCGCCCAGGATGCGCTTCAAGCGGTTGCGCTCCGTGTCGGACAGCTTGCGGCTGATGCCGGACAGCTGCCCGTCGGGGCAGTACACGACGTAGCGGCCGGGCAGGCTGACGTGCGCGGTGAGACGCGCGCCTTTCGCGCCGACGGCGTCCTTGCTGACCTGCACGAGGATGGCCTGGCCGGGTGTGAAAACCTCTTCCATCTTGCGGGCGCCGCCCGCGTCGCCGAAGCCGTCCCAGTTCACCTCGCCCGAGTACAGGACGGCGTTGCGGCCCCGGCCGATGTCGACGAACGCCGCCTCCATGCCCGGCAGGACGTTCTGCACCTTGCCGAGGTAGATCGACCCGATGAGGCTCGTGGCCGAGGCGCGGTCCACATAGTGCTCGACGAGCACGCCATCCTCGAGGACGGCGACCTGCGTCAACTCTTCGCGCTGGCGGATCACCATGACGCGCTGTACGGACTCGCGGCGGGCCAGGAACTCGGCCTCGGTGAGGATCGGTGCGCGGCGGCCCTGGGCGCGGCTCTCCTTGCGCCGCTGGCGCTTGGCCTCCAGGCGGGTCGAACCCTCGATGCCGCTGACCTCGTCGGAGGCGCTACCCCGGGTGCGCGGTTCCCGCACACGCACGACGACATCGCTCGGGTCGTCGTCCGACCCGGACGCGTCCTCGCCGCGGCGGCGGCGGCGACGGCGGCGGCGATGTCCCGGCTCGTCCTCGTCGCCCTCGTCTTCGGTTTCGGCGGCGGGTGCCGCCGCCGCCTCCTCGTCCGCGGTCTCACCGGCGCCCTTGTGGCGGCGACGTCCACCGCGGCGGCGGCGACGACGCGTGGCGGCGCCCTCCGCATCGTCGGCGCCCTCCGCCTCGTCGGCGCCCTCCGCCTCGTCGGCCGGTTCCTCGGGTGTCACCACGTCGGCCGATGGAGCGGTGCTGGTGCTTGAGCGGCGGGAGCGGCGCCGCGACGCGGGGGAGGCCGCCTCGCCCGCGCCGTCCTCGGCGATGGCCTGTGTCAGTTCCGCGAGCAGCTGGTCGCGCCCGGCGTGGTCCGGCGCCGCGGCGCCGTCCTCGGCGTTCGTGGCCTTGCGCCGGGAGCGGGCGGGCGCAACGGCCTTGATCGCGGCGGCCAAGGGTTCGTCGATCGCGATGGCCGGGGCCGCCTCGGGGGCGGTGTCGTCGGTGCGGCGTGTGCGGCCGGCACGCCGGGCCGGGGCGGGCGCCTCCGGTGCGGTGGGCTCGGCCGGCGTCTGTTCGTCGTGGGTGCCGTGTGTTGACACCGTGGTGCGGCGGCCCCGCGCCGGACGGGCCGGCTCCGGGGCGTCCGGCGCCACGGGAAGGCTCGCCTGGGTCGCCTCGTCCGCGGCGGCCGCCCTCGCGGCGGCGGTCCGGCTGGCCCGGCTGCGTGTGGTCCGCGTGGCCGGTTCGGCGGTGGTGGTCCGGGTGCGCGCCGTGCGCGCCGTGCGGGCGGGCTTGTCCGGCGGGGTCGGCGCCTCGCCGGCGGCGCCGGCGTCGCTGAACGTGGGCCGTTCCACCGGCGGGCCGGCGGGCCGGGTGGCCGAGCGGTGGCCGGCCGGCGGGCGCGGCAGATCGCCGTCGGTGCTGGGTGTGTTGATGTCGTCGAGCATGTGTGCTCCTCACCGCGCATTGGCGCGAGGTACGGCCACGGCCTGGGCCGCGGCGAAAGCCATTCGGTCTGCGCCGCACTTCCCCGCGGTCGGGCGATGACCCGTCGCGGTGTGAAGCGTCGCTGCGCGAGTTTGGACGCACATGCGTCCGTACCTGGTGTCCAGTATGCCACATGCCGGAGCATGCCCTGCACGCCCCGACCGCCGCACGCGCCGCCGCGGGCCGATCGATGCGGATTTCACAACGGAGAACGGACGTCGGTCCGGATGATTGTCCCACCCACGCGTCCCGTGTGTCGGCTACGATTCAGGCTGTGTCCACCACTGCCGCCGATCGCACACGGGGGAGCGCACGGCCGGTGGTGTCGTTCGTGCGCCGCAGTCCCCGGATGAATGAGTCGCAGGCATCCGCCTGGGCGCGGTGGCATGCGGCGTACCTGGTGGACGGCTTGCCGCGCCTGGACGCCGGGCTGAAACGTGCCCCGCGGCACCCCCGGGACGAGCCGGACGAGGCCGGTGTCCGGGCGGTCCAGCTGGCCCCGCAGCCCCGTCTGGCGCTGCCTGGCCTGTTCGGCCGGGAGGCCCCGTTGGGGGTGGAGATCGGCGTCGGCGCCGGCGAGGCGATCGCGGCGGCGGCGCTCGGCCGGCCGGAGTGGGACTGGCTGGGTTTCGAGGTGTACGAGAAGGCCCTCGCGAGCACGATGGGACGGCTCGGGACGCAGGGCGCCGCGAACGTGAGGCTGATCTGCGCGGATGGCGTGGGCGGCCTGGAGTGGCTGCTCGCGCCGGGTTCCGTGGCGGAACTGCACACGTATTTCCCCGATCCGTGGCCGAAGAAACGCCACCACAAGCGCCGGCTGATCACGCCCGCGTTCGTCGATCTGGTCGCGACGCGGCTCGCCCCCGGCGGACGCTGGCGGGTGGCGACCGACTGGGAGGACTACGCGGAGGCCATCGCCGCTTCCCTGGCCTCCTGCCCCGCCATGCGCGATGAGTACGCCGGTGGCGAAACACCCCGTCCCGCGGACCGGCCGGTGACCAAGTTCGAGCGGCGGGCCCGTCTGGCGGGCCGGGCCGTGCGGGAGTTCTGTTGGGTGCGGCGCGACGTCACGGAGGAGGCAGATCGGTGAGTTCCGACACGAGGACGGTGGCGCCCGGCCTGACGCGCTGGCGGCTCGATCTGGCCTACGACGGCACGGGCTTCTCCGGCTGGTCCGCCCAGCCGGGCCGGCGCACCGTCGAGGGCGAGCTGGAGCGGTGGTTGACGCTGATCCTGCGTCCCGAGGTGCCCGTCGCGTTGACCGTCGCCGGCCGGACGGACGCCGGCGTCCACGCCCGGGGGCAGGTGGCGCACGTCGACCTGCCGGAGCTGGAGAACGATCCCGGCGGGACGCGCCTCGCCTGGCGTCTGCGGCGGGTGCTGCCCGGCGACATCCAGCTGCGCGCCCTCACCCGGGCGCCGGACGGGTTCGACGCGCGCTTCTCGGCGGTCGACCGGCGGTACTGTTACCGCCTGTGGGACACCGCGTCGACGCCCGATCCGCTGTGCCGGGTGTTCGTGCGGCCGGTGTCGTACGCGCTGGACGT
>WQUE01000216.1 GCA_009785885.1 Actinomycetes bacterium | reverse complement strand
TTCCCGACGATGATCGAACCCGACACGTCCTACCACGGGGTCGTGTGGACGGACGCGTTCGGGCCGGCCGCGTACATCACGCGCGCCCGCACGGTGCTCATGCGCAACCTCGGGACGACGATCTCGCCGTTCACCGCGTGGCTGCAACTGGCCAGCCTGGAGACGCTGCCGCTGCGCATGGAGCGGCACTCGTCGAACGGCCTGGCGATCGCCCGGCACCTCGCGGCGCACCCGGCCGTGTCGTGGGTAGCGTACCCCGGGCTGCCCGGCACGTCCGATCGGGCGAACGCCGACAAGTGCTTCACGGGGCGCGGCTACAGCGGATTGTTGTCGTTCGGCGTCGCCGCGGGGCGGGCCGCCGCGGCCGACTTCGTCGACGCCCTGGATCTCTTCGCGGACGTGACGAACATCGGCGACACCAAGTCGCTCGTCACCCACTCCGCGTCCACCACGCACAGCCAGCTGTCGGACGCCGAACTGCGGGCCGCGGGCGTCGCCCCGGAGGCCGTGCGGCTGTCGGTCGGCATCGAGGACGTCGGCGACCTCGTCGACGACCTCGACCAGGCGCTGGCGCACGCGGGCTGAGCCGGAGGGGTCGCACCCTGGTGGGATAATGGGTGGCCGCGGCGGACGCGGGATCGGGGGTGGCGGATGGACGACGCTTCGACCACACCCCGGGCCCGGTTCGCCAGTGGCGGCCGCGGCAACTACGACGTGATCCTGGCACTGTTCTGCGCGTTCCTGCTCATCAGCAACGTCGGGGCGACGAAGCTGATCGCGTTCGGCCCGGACGTCCGCCTCGGCGGCTACCCGCTGCTGCCGGTGATCACGGACGGCGGCGCGTTCCTGTTCCCGCTGACGTACATCTTCGGGGACGTGCTCGCCGAGGTGTACGGCATGGCGAAGGCCCGCCGGGCGATCCTCTTGGGGTTCGCGTGCGCGTTCCTCGCGTCCGGCATCTTCCTCGTCGTCGACCACGCCCCGCCCGCGCCCGGCTGGGAGAACCAGGACGCCTGGCACGCGGTGCTCGGGTTCGTCCCGCGGATCGTCGTCGCCTCCCTGCTCGGGTATCTCGCCGGGCAGTTCCTGAACGCGCACGTGCTCGTGTGGCTGAAGAAGCGGTTCGGGGAACGGCGGCTGTGGATCCGGCTGCTGGGTTCGACCGTCGTCGGCGAGATGGCCGACACGCTCGTGTTCTGCCTGGTCGCCTGGGTCGGCCTGATCGGGGCCGGCACGATGGCGAACTACGTGATCACAGGGTACGTGTACAAGGTGCTCGTCGAGGCGGTGTTCCTGCCGGTGACGTACAAGGTGATCGCGGTCGTGAAGCGCCACGAGCCCGACTACGCCTGATGGGGACTCACTGGTCCTCGTAGCGCAGCGTCAGCATCGCGGTGGTCGCGCTCATCGTGAACGCGCCGTGCCAGACCGCGCCCTGGAACACGACGGAGTCGTCGCTCGAGCCCGTGATCTCGTAGCCCATCCCGGGCAGGTGGACGAGCAGGAAACTCAAGACCTCCGGCCCGTCGGACACGTTGAACTGGGCGGTGATCACGGCTTTCAGGTTGACCCCGGCGATAACGGGGGTGTCCGACGGTATGGCGAAGCCGGAAGGCGCGTGCGTGAAGTTGAGGTCCCGCAGGCTCGTCGACCCGTAGGGCACGCTGGGTGCGCTCGACGGCGAGATCGACGGCGGCGGCGCGGGACGGGGCGCGACGGCCGAGCAACCGGCCACGCCGGTGGCGACCAGTGCGGCGACGAGGCAGGCTGCGAGCCGGCCGGCGGCCCCGCCGCCGTCCGTCCTGCCGCACTCCCCTGGCACCCGCCCAGCCTAGCGGTCCCAGAACGCAACCCTAGGAAGTGAGTTAGGCCGCATACACGCGGCTTAACTCACTTCCTAGTCGGGGAACGGGGTTATCCACAGGGGCAGCGAGACGCACTCCGCCTGTGGATAACGCGTCCGGACGGCCAGAAATCACCAGAATGATGATGTGATCCCTCGCACCCGCATTCCAACCGAGGCTCGCACCCTCGCGTCTCGCCAAGCCGGCGCGATCAGTGCCCGCCAGTTACACGACCTGGGCCTTTCGCGCCACGTGGTCGAACGATTGCACGACGATGGCGCCCTGCGCACCCTGACGCGCGGCATCTACGCCCTCGAGACCGGTGGCTGGATGCAGTGGGTCTGGGGCGCCGTGCTGGCCGGCGGCACCCATGCCGTCATCGGCGGGCTGGCTGCGGCTCGTCTGCTCGACCTTCGCGCCGAGGAACCGCCCGTCATCGACTGCTATTGCGGCGAGGGGATCCACCGCACCTCGCCAGGACCCTGGCGGCTGATCCAGGCAAGCCGCCGCCCTGCCGGACACCACGACCCGCCCCGGACGTCTGTCGTACAAACAATCGTCGACGCCAGCGTCGGACTGGATGCCGATGCCGTCGCCGCGATGGTCGCGCGTGCGGGCCGGCGGGTGCATGGATCCGAGGTCAAGGCTGTCATGTCGGCCATCGAGCGCCATCCCCAGCGGGCCGTGCTGCAGGACGCGTTCGATGACATCGCCGCCGGCGCTCAAAGCGCACTCGAGATTCGCTACGTCCGCGACGTGGAGCGGCGCCACGGCCTGCCCACCGCCCAGCGGCAGGCGAACCCGAGCGGTCGGGCGAGGGTCGACGCCTGGTACGTCGACTTTGGCCTCATCGTCGAGACCGATGGCCGGGCGTATCACGCCGGTCTCGCCGCCAGCGGCGACGCGGCCCGCGACAATCTGCACCTCGAGCTGGGACTGGTGACGTTGCGGTTCACCTGGAACCAGGTCAAGACGGACCCATGCTCGGTCGCGCGCCAGGTCGCGCGCGCCTTGAGGCGCGGCGGCTGGACCGGGGAACTCCGGGCGTGCACGCGGTGCCGCGTCATAGGGAAGTGAGTTAGGCCGCATACACGCGGCTTAACTCACTTCTCTAGCTCCAGGGAGGCCAGGCGGGCGTCCGCGTCGTCCTGGGCGAGGGCGGCGAAGGCGGCCGCCCGCTCCGGGTCCGTCCGGGCGAGGGCGGCGAAGCGGGTCTCGGCCGCCATGAAGGCGCGCACGTCCCCGGTCGGCGGGCGGGAGTCGAGACGCAGGCCCGCCTCCGGGTGACCCTCGGGACGGCGGCGGTACAGCGGCCACGCACCGTCGTCCACCATCGTGCCTTGATGCGACATGGAGGTGGCCATGTCGATGCCGTGCTCGATGCACGTGCTGTAGGCGATCACGAGCGACGGGCCGCGCCAGGCCTGCGCCTCCAGCAGCGCCCGGACGGACTGCTGCTGGTCGGCGCCGATCGCCACCTGGGCGACGTACACCCCGGGGTACGTCCGGGCGATCGCGCCGAGATCCTTCGCGCGCGTCGCCTTCCCGCCGGCCGCGAACGCGGCCATCGCGCCGCGCGGGGTCGCCTTGCTGGCCTGCCCGCCCGTGTTGGAGTACACCTGCGTGTCGAGCACGAGGATGTTCACGTCCGCCCCGCTCGCGAGCACGTGATCGAGGCCGCCGAAGCCGATGTCGTATGCCCAGCCGTCCCCGCCGACGATCCAGACGACCTTGTCGACCAGGTCGTCGGCCGCGGCGAGCGCCTGCCGGGACGCGTCATCGTCCCGGCTTGTCAGCACCTGCTTCAGGGTCTCGATGCGGGCCCGCTGGGCCTGGACGTCCGCCTCGCTTCCCTGGCCGGCGTCCAGGATCGCCGCGACGAGGTCCCCGTCCAGCCCGGGGACACCCGCGAGGAGCGAACGGGCCGTCGCCCGCCGGTGCTCCTGGGCGAGCGCGATGCCGTAGCCGAACTCGGCGTTGTCCTCGAACAGGGAGTTGCTCCAGGCCGGGCCACGGCCCGAGTCGTCGACCGCCCAGGGCGTCGTCGGCAGGTTGCCGCCGAAGATCGACGAGCAGCCGGTGGCGTTCGCGACGAGCAGCCGGTCGCCCCACAGCTGAGTCAGCAGCTTGAGGTACGGCGTCTCCCCGCACCCCGAGCACGCCATCGAGAACTCGAACAGCGGCCGCAGCAGCGCGACCCCCCGCACCATATCGTGGC
>WQUE01000215.1 GCA_009785885.1 Actinomycetes bacterium | reverse complement strand
TCGAACCGCGCCACGCCCGTGCCGCCACCCCAGGCCGCGCTCCACGGGAAAGCCGTCGCGCTCGGCCGCAACGGCCAGGCGTGGGGCGCCACCAAGACCGACAGGCAGATACTCCTCCGCACCCCCCACGCGTGGAAGACCATCACGCTCCCCGTCGCCCCGGCGTCCGGGAACAGCGTGGCGACAAGCGGCGACACCGTCATGTCTGTCGGCTTCCAGGCCGACGGCCTGGCGATCTCCACCTCGACGGACCAGGGCACAACATGGACCACGAAGACGGTGCCGGTCCTCCAAGAGTCGATCGAGGCCGACATCGCCTTGTCCGCGACCACCGGACGATTCGTCGCCGGAGACCAGCACGTTCACGGCAGTGGCGTTGCTTATCCAGGCGGATCGGCCTTTGTCGGCGACCAGGTGACCGGCGTGCACCAGATCAGGCTTCCCGGAGAGGTGCAGGACGCCGGCTGGGCGGGGAACACGCTCCTGGTCGCGGGCGGTGGCATCGGCATCGGTGGCCCGCGCTTGTCCCGCAGCGACGACGGGGGCCTCACGTGGACCGACCTGACCAAGACGCTCACCGGGGTCGAGCCGCCGCAGGATGAGATCGACCCGGCACTGCCGTACTTCGGCCCGGTCCTCAGCCTCGACGACGGCACGGCCGTCGTGCTCCAGGAGACGACGACGGAAGGCGTCGGGATCTCCTCGAAAGTGCTCCACTTCTTGGCCGACGGCACCTACGCGCCGGTCGGGTCGGTGTGGGTCGCGGGCAACGTGGGGGGGCCTTGTGCGACCATGGTGGCGAGCACCTACGGGGCAGACGCGATCATCGTGGCCCCGCTGACCGGCGGGATGTTCCAGGTGGTGAACCTGACGGACGGCACGGTGAGCACGATCCAGGCCGCCGGCCTGCCGTCCGGCCCGGACACGATCAGTTTCGCCGATGACGCCAACGGTCTGGCGCAGGCGACTGTGACGAGTTGCCCCAACGGAAAGATGAGCTGCACCTCCACCACGACCGTGTACGCCACGACCGACGGCGGCTACACCTGGACCGCCCTGTAGCAGCCCCGACCGACCGTGGTCCCCGTCCGGTGCCGACCACGGCGGTTGCGCGCGACCAGGGGACGAGGCGCGTGGTGCGGGAGTACCCCCAGAGTGAAACCCGCCCCACGGGCGGGCAGCGGGCGTAACGTCCGGCGAGGCGGTGAAGCGCGCCGCCCGATCAGAGAGGAATTCCCCATGAAACGACTTCCATTCGTGAGCGCCCTACTGGGGGCGGCTTTGGTGCTATCGGCGTGCAGTTTCTCTCCCGGGAGCGCCAAGACGACGTCCACGACACCGACGGTCGCCGTACCGGCGACGTCCACCACGTCGGTCGCCTCGAGCACCGCGCCGTCGTGGTCGTACACCGGGGACACCGGACCAGCCCACTGGGGCGACCTGGACCCGGCGTGGTCGGCCGCGAAGGACGGGAAGAAGCAGTCGCCGGTCGACATCGTCACGGCGCAGGCGCAGGCCGGCACGGGCCACCCGGCAAGCCTCAGCTTCGCCGCGGTCGCGTTCGGCGTCGAGAACAACGGGCACACGGTCGAGATCGTCCCGGAGTCGAAGGAGGCGACCATCACGCTGGACGGGGCGACGTACGTCTTCCAGCAGGCCCACTTCCACGCGCCGAGCGAACACACGGTGAACGGCACGAGCTATCCCGTGGAGATGCACCTCGTGAACCAGGACGCGCAGGGCCACATCGCCGTGCTGGGTGTGTTCCTCACCGAGGGCGCGACGAACACGGCGCTGGACGAGGTGTTCGCGCACATGCCCGCGGCGGTGACCACGACGGCGACCGAGTACAAGACGTCGCCGATCGACCTCACGGCGGTGGTCCCGTCCGGGCCGGTGTACCGGTACGAGGGGTCCCTGACCACCCCGCCGTGCACCGAAGGGGTGCAGTGGAGCGTGTACGCGACGCCGATCGAGGCCTCCGCCGCGCAGATCGCCGCGTTCACCGCGATCTACTCCGCCAACGCCCGGCCCGTCCAGCCGCTGAACGACCGGACCGTCCAGGTGGTGTGAGCGGCGCCCCCGGCCGTCCTGTCATCGATCCGCCCGACAAGCGCAGATGGGCACGGAACGGCGTCGAGGGGACGCTCCCGGCGCACATCGACTCCCGGCGCATCCGCGGCTCGGCGGCGGCCAGGGCGTTCGACACCACACCCAGGGGAAGCGCCAGGCACGCGGTCGACCCGCGGCACACCTCGCACGGAATCACCGGGCCGGCGCTCACCGTCCTGCCGTCGCCACCGGACGCTCGCCCGTCTCGATCTCGCGGAGGGTGTCGTCGATCCAGGCCACCAGCGAGCGGTACTCGTCGGGCAGCGTCTCGTCGTCGAGGTCCACGTGGCGGTCGGACGCCTCGCGCCGCCCCAGGCAATCCGCCGCCTCGTAGACATGGCGGGCGGCCAACACGGCGGCCTGGACGCCGCCCGTCCGGCACGCCTCGACCGCGTACACCACCGCGATCGCCGCGTGCTGGGCGGGACCGGATTGCCACACCCGCCCGCCGTCCTCGTCCGGGATCAGCGGTTCCACCGCGGGAACCCAGCACCCGACATCCACATCGCGGCCACCGATCGCCTCCCGGCAGGCGCCGAGCGCCCGGACCAGGATCGTTGCGCCGTCATGCGAACCGCCCCGGCTGGCCTCCAGCGCCGAGAAGTGCGGCACGAGGTGGCGGGCGCACGCCTCGGCGAACCGGGCCCGCGCCGGCGCCGGCAGCGCCGACAGCCGCACCCGCAGTTCATCCTCGGAGTAGGCCCACACCCTTCCCCCCGATCATTCGCCGGTGAGGATCGCAAGCTGCACCGGAACCGACGAGTCCGCAGGCGACTGGGAGATCATCGCGATTCGATCCGCCACGGCGACGGGATACGTCCCCGTGAACGGTTCGTCCAGCGACCACAGATGGGCGAAGTCGCCGGACGCGGCGTCATACGCGTCCACCGTCACCGAATCGCTCGGCGGCCAGGTCGTGGTGTAGACGACGCGCCTCCCGACGCCCATCCGCACGGTGGAGTACCCGCTCTCCCACAGCTTCTTCCCGTCGCTCGCCCGCAACGCGGCCATGGGACGTGGCGAGCCACCCATGGCGTCCCCCACCACCACCGTCGCGGCGCACGCGACGCCGGTGAAGTAGACCGTCCCGAAATCCAGGACGGTCTGCCACCGCTGCCGCCCGGTGTCCCAGTCGTAGCTGGTCACCGCCGTGGTCTCGGTTCCCGGCGCCCCGCGAGCGAGGAGGACACTGGACATCACCGGGTCGATGACGAAGCCACTGAAGTCGCCCGTGAAGGCGATGGCGGGAGTCAGGCCGACGTCGCGGGTGATGTCCCAGCGTTGGATGGTTCGGTTGTCCCAGGCTCGATCCAGCCGGACGATGTGATCGGAGTCGGGCCCGTTGTAGACGGCGCCGTCGGCCCCGAAACCCGCGGGCTTCCCGGTCCGGACGTCGAGGACGCCCGCGTCCGTGTTCACCCAGCGCCCCCCGCCGAACGTGGGGTCGCTGAACGACGTTGCCGATGTCAGCGACACCACCCTGCCGCCGGTCCGCCACCGGCAAGCCGAGGGATCCGCCAGGTCCCGGACGCAGGTCTCGTCGTCGCTCTCGCTGTGCGTGAATGCCATGCCGCCTCCGAGCCCGAGGAGGGTCTCGCCGGCCGGCAAGGAGACCGTGCCGCGGGCCATGCCCGTGCGGGCATCGATCGACTCGATTGTCGCAGGGGTCGAGTCGATCGGGTCCGTCGCGATGACGAGGTAGCCGCTGCTGCCGTGGAACTGCGCGCCGGAGCATCTCCAGGCGGCATCCTCCTGGTGGACGTCCCACAACACAGCACCCGTGGCCAGGTCGACGGCCTCGATATGACAGACCGCGGGAGCATCCTTGGACTGCTCATCCCCCACCACGATCGCGATGTCACCGGCCTGCGGATCGACGATCACCGTGAGTCCGGAAACGGACGTGTCGGCGACGTGAGTCCACGCCGGTTCCTGCACGATGTCCACCAGAGGACGAGG
>WQUE01000214.1 GCA_009785885.1 Actinomycetes bacterium | reverse complement strand
CCCGTGCGGCGCTGCAGTGCGCGCTGTCCGTGCAGCAGCGGCTGTTCGCGCCGTTCCTGCCGTTCGTCGCCGAGGAGGTCTGGAGCTGGTGGCGGGAGGGTTCCATCCACCGCGCCACCTGGCCGACCGTGGACGAGATCGCCGTGAGCGGCGGCGACGCGGGGCTGCTCGCCGACGTCAGCGCCGCGCTCATCGGCATCCGGGGCGTGAAGTCCACCGCCAAGGTCTCGATGAAGACCCCGCTCGCGGACGTCGCGGTCACCGGGCCGGCCGCGAGTCTTGAGCGGCTGCGCGGCGTCCAGGCCGACCTCGTCGCCGTCGGCGGCCTGACCGGCGACATCACCTGGACCCCCGACGACGCCCAGCCCGTGTCCGTCACGGCCCGCGTCGTCGAGGCGCCCGCCTGACGTGCGCCCGGGGGACGCCCCCGCCCACCTCGGCCAGAGTTGACTTCGCACCGGCACGCGGCCAATTCGGGCGCGCTCAGCGGTGTCAAGTCAACTCTGAGCGCATGGCGGTGGATGGCCGACAGACGAGGACGGGAGTTATCCACAGGGGGGCAGCCGGCGGCGTGCGGATGTGTCAGGGTGGAGGGATGGCACCTGCCCGTGCGCGACGAGGCCGGCCGGGTGGTGTTCTACCTCGACATGGCCGATGAGGCTCAACGCGTCGGCGTCGAGTACGACGGCGCCTACCATGTCGGCGACCGCGCGACCATGGAGAGCGACCGTGCCCGCCGCCGCTGGCTCGAGGATCGAGGCTGGCGTCTCATCCCCGCGACCGCCGCCGACCTGCGCGACGGCCGCGCCCTGGTCGCCTCGGTCCGCCAGGCTCTGGCCGCTCGAGGGGGCGGGCCACGCTCCTCTCGACGCGGTGTCAGGGCCCTCGTCTAGCATGGGCACATGGTCACGACAGCACTGTGGGATCAGATCGAGGCCCTGCCGCTGGGGGAGCGCCTGGACCTGGCCGATCGCATCCGGGCGTCCGTGCCCGAGGTACCGCGCGGGATTCTGCCCGACACGCCGGAGGAACTGCGCACGGCGATCGCGGCAGCGCGGGCCGAGATCGCCGAGCATCCCGAACGCCTCATGTCCGGCGATGACCTCATCGCTTCGCTTCGGTCCGAGTTCGGGCTGTGAAGTACCGGCTCACAACCGCACCTGGCGCGCAGATCACCGCGCGTGAGGTTGTCGCCTGGCATGACGCGCAGGGCGCCTCGCTTGGCACGACCGCCGGCTTCCTGGCGGACCTCGACGCCACCTTCCGATTGCTGAAGACCGCACCGCTGGCGTGCCGGGTCGATGACCGCTTCGGCCTGCGGCGGGCTCACCTGCACCGCTTCCCGTACATCGTGTGGTTCGAGGTCGACGACCGCACGGCGACCGTGCTGGCGCTGACGCACGACCGCATGTCCGACGAGAGCGTCGCGGAGCGGCTTCGCGCCGACTGATCACGGGCCGCGCCGGGCGGCACCGCGTCCCAGCGGTCACGACGGCGCGCCTCCGGTGTCGCGCATCGGCCACAATGGCCCGATGGACCTGAACAGCTTCGACGTCATGACTCCGGGCGGCCCGGCGGCACTGCGCTACGCCGATCTCCCTGGTGACCATCTGCCGATCGTGTTCCTGCACGGGCTCGGCGGTGCCTCCACGCTGGAGTACGCCCGGACGGCGGCGTATCCGGGGCTGTCACACCACCGGCGGCTGCTCGTCGACCTGCTCGGCAACGGCGCCAGCGACCACTCGGAGGACTTCGCCTACACCATCGAGGCGCACGCCCGCTGCGTCGACGCGCTCGTCCGCAGCCTCGCGCTGGAGAGGATCATCCTGTTCGGCCACAGCATGGGTGGTGCGGTCGCCTGCAGCCTCGCCGCGCTGTGCCCCGGACGCGTCGCCGCCGTGGTCCTGACCGAGTCCAACCTCGACGCGGGCGGCGGCTTCGCCAGCCGGGCCATCGCCGCGTCCACCGAGGCCGACTTCGTCGCCGGCGGCTTCGCCGCGATGCTCGCCGAGATCCAGGCCGACAACAACCCCTGGGCCCGCACGTTCGCCCTGGCCTGGCCGGCCGCCCTCCACCGCCAGTCCGTGTCGGGTATCGCCGGCGTCACGCCGTCCTGGCGCGACATCCTCTACGGGTTGGACGTCCCACGCTGCTACGTCTTCGGCGCCGACACGCTGCCCGACCCGGATGCCGACGAGCTGCCCCGCCACGGCGTCGCCGCGCCCGTCCTGCCCGACTGCGGCCACAACATGGCCTGGCAGAACCCCGACGCCCTGGCCCGCGCCGTCGCGGCGTTCCTGCACGACGCGGCTGAGTGAACGGATCCCTCAGCCGAGCAGGCCGAGTTCGCGCGCCTTGGCGAGCGCCTGGAGCCGGCTGCTGACACCCAGCTTGGTGAGGATGTGCTCGACGTGGGTCTTCACGGTGGACTGCTCCACGTAGAGACGCTCCGCCATCTGGGCGGTGTTCAGGCCTTCGGCCATCAGCGACAGCACCTCGGCCTCCCGCGCCGAGATGAGGCGGGCGTTGGAGGAACGCTTCACCTGCCGCACCAGCGCGGCCGCGACGGATGGCGCCAGGATGGAACGTCCCTGGCTCGTCGCCCGGATGGCGGCCACGAGCTCGTCCGAACTCGCCGACTTCAGCAGGTAACCCGTCGCCCCCGACTCGATGGCGGCGGTGATGGAGTCGTCGTCCTCGTACGTCGTGAGGACGATGATGTGGGGCGCCCAGTCCGTACCGTCGGCCTCGGCCTGGGCGAGGATCTGCTGGGTGGCTTTCGAGCCGGAGATTCCGGGCAGCCGCAGATCCATGATGATCACGTCGGGCCGCAGCCGTGGCGCGATCGCCAGCGCCGTTTCGCCGTCGGCGGCCTCGCCCACGATCTCGATGTCGTCCTCCAGCGACAGGACGCCGACGAGTCCCTGCCGCACGATGGGGTGGTCGTCCACCAGCATCACGGTGATCACCGGGTGGCCTCCTCTGAACTGTCGGCAGCAGATGCGGTGGGTGCTGCTGCATCCGGTGCCTCATGCGGGGATGCCGGGTGCAGCGGCATTTCGACACGGACGACGGCACCCCGGTCCGGCCCGGGCGAGGCGACCGAGAACCTCCCGCCGGCCTGCTCGATGCGCTCGGCCATGCCCGGCAGACCGACATTCGTCGCGTCGTCCACGAAGCCGACCCCGTCATCCGCGAGCGTCATCGCGGCGATCCCCCCGGCAGCCGCCACGTCGATCGTCACCCGGGTCACCCCGGCGTGCTTGCGCACGTTCGACAGCCCCTCCTGCAGGCAGCGGATGAACACCACCTCCGCTTCGCGCGTCAGCCGGGCGCCGGTCACGTCGCTGTCGACCACGATGTTCGAGTCCTCCGCGAACCGGTGACCGATGCGCTCCATGGTCTCCTTGAAGGTGGAGTCGGGCACCGGCGATGTGGCCGCGATCAGCTCCCGTGCCTCGGCCAGGACGGAGTCGACCGCCGTCGAGATCATGTCGAGCGTGCGGCCGATGGGTTCGGACGTTCTCACCGCTCGGTCGGTGGCACCGCCTCGCCCCTCGAGTCCCTCGGCCTGCCGCTGCGCCCGCTGGACGAGAAACCGCAAGCCGGCCAGATCCTGGGCGATCGTGTCGTGGATCTCCTGGGACAGGCGCAGCCGCTCGTCGGACACGGCCGCCTCCCGCTCCAGGGCGATGCGCTGGCCTTCCGTGGCGCGAAGATCCTCCACAAGGTCCACGCGCTCCTGGCCCCAGCGGAACACTTGGTCGACGAACGTCCCGGCCACGATGCCGACTATCAGGATGACAAGGGGGATCGCCACCACCATGATGACCGTGACGCCGGTGGACCACGGGTGGGTCCCCGTCGTCGGGTCGGTCCACGTCAACGCGAACAGGAGCAGACCGGTAGCGCTCGCCACGGCCGTCGCCACGGTCGCGATCACCGGCCAACGCCGGTTCGGCAAGAAGAGCCACCACACCAGGGGGAGGATGAACCCCTGCGTCGGAGCGACCCAGGGCTGCTCGCACACCGCCCACGGGAGGAGGGCCACGTTCCCCAGGACGTACGCGACGGCCCACCGGGT
>WQUE01000213.1 GCA_009785885.1 Actinomycetes bacterium | reverse complement strand
GACAAGGTGTTCCAGGCCCGGCCAGGAGACGGTGCCCCGTGCCGGCGACGCATCGGCGCCGGTCAGGGCATCCGGAGAGTCGTCGCCCAGCAACGCCCGCAGCGCCTCGACGCCGATCGCGTTTCCCGCCTTCAGCGGAACCTCGTCGCGCGTCAACCCGGCAACCTCGGCCGGGATGTGCGCGATGGCCGCCTGCTCGCGGGCGCGGACGGCCCGGGACAGGTCGTCGGTCGCCGCCCACCGGGGCAGCACCGCGTTGACCACCAGGTGGGTGGCGTGGATGCCGATGCGGCCCAACTCGTCGGCCGTCCGCGCCACCTCGGCGAGACTGGACGGCTGGGGGCGTGCCACCAGCACCAACGCCGTCCGTCCGGGATCGCCCAGCGCGGCGACGGCACGCCGGTACGTGGCGTGCTGCTTGGACAGGCCGGACAGCGGGCCGAGGCACGACGCGTCTCCTTTCCCGTCGTCCAGGAACTTCGTCCAGTCGCCGGGCAACTGGAGCAGCCGGATCGTGTGCCCGGTGGGGGCGGTGTCGAAGAGGACGTGGTCGTACGGCGAGGTCGCCGCCGGGTCGGCCAGCAGGTCGGTGAACTCGTCGAACGACGCCACCTCCGTCGTGCAGGAACCCGACAGCTGCTCGGTGATCTCGGCGAGTTCCTTCGCCGGCAGCAGGTCCCGCACCGGGCCGATGATCCGCTCCCGGTACTCGGCCGCCGCCTCTGCGGGATCGATCTCCTTGGCGTCCAGGCCGGGCACCGCGGGGATGGGCACGATCCGGTTGCCGATCGCGGTGCCGAACACCTGGCCTACGTTCGACGCCGGATCGGTCGACACCAGCAGGACCCGCTTGCCCCGGTCGGCCAGGTGGACGGCGGTCGCACAGGCCAAGGAGGTCTTGCCCACCCCGCCCTTGCCCGTGAACATCACGAACCGGGGCACGGACTTCAGGAACCGCACGGCATTCCTCCTGAACTCAAGGCGCGTGGTGTTCAGCAGCACCCGGACGACGAACCGCAGCAGCATCCGGGGGCCGCAGCGGGGCTGGGATCACTGGCGTCCGGTTGCAGCCCGGCGTAGCGGAGCAGTTCGGCGCGCGTCGGGTACCGTCCGGTCAGCACGGTCACGTCGTCGACGAGCACCAGCGGCAGTCCCTCGGACCCCGCGACCTGCAGGAAGCCGCGCACCACGGTCGAGTCCGCGAACGCCTGCACGTCGCCGGCCAGGTTGTGCCGCGCGATGTCGGCGCCCCGGCCCTTGAGGTAGTTCAGATCGGCGGTGAACGTCACCAGCTCCTGGGCCGGATCGGGGCCGCAGACACCCGTGTTGCAGCACAGCGCGGGTTCGTACACGTGGATCGAGGGCATCGGCTTCTCCTTGAATATCGACGAATGTAAATACGAGCCTACCAGTCCCATCGACCAGCGTCAATACGACCTGATAGGCTGGAGCCCATGTCCGCTGTGATGGCCGCCACGCCGCCGCTCTCCGCGTGCTGCCCGTCGTCCCTCGTGCTGCTGGACGAGGCCGAGGCGATGACGTTGGCACGCGTGCTCAAGGCCGTGGCCGACCCCGTGCGGCTGCGCCTGCTCCACCATGTCGCCGCCGCCCCCGACACCACGGTGTGCGCCTGCCACCTGCCCGCCGCACTCGGCATCGGCCAACCGACGCTGTCCCACCACCTCAAGAAGCTCGTCGAGGTGGGACTCGTCACGCGCGAGCAACGCGGCCGCTGGGCCCACTACCGTCTCAACCAGGCGGCCATGGACCGGCTCCTGGGTGCCCTCGCCGGGGCCGTCCACGCCGGCTAGCCGCGCGGTTCGCCCTCACGCCGGGACGGCTCGCCGTCCGGCGCCGGGACGGTTGTGCCCGGGTGGGGCGGTCCCGCCTAGTGCGCGCGGGCCGCCGCGACGCAGGCCCGGATCTGCGTCGCCAGCGCCTCCAGGCGTTCGGCCTGCGTCTCGGCCTCGTCGATCTCCCGCCGGCGGGCCTGCGCCCGCTCGTCGGCCAGCAGCGCCTCCTGGGCCGGGGTCGCCGTGCCGGCCCGCACCGCCGTCCGGGCTGCCGCCACGTCGCGGGCCCGCTGGTGACGCTCCAGGGCCTCCACCAGGTAGGCGCCCATCGTCTCCGCACCCGTGCCGACGAAGAAGATGAACTCGTGCAGGCAGGCGTCGATGCGGTCCCGCCAGGCCGCACGGTGCGCGACCATCTCGGCCGCGGCCTCCCCGAGCCCGCCCAGTCGGTCGAGGTCGAACGAGCGTCCGATGCGGTCGCGGAGGCTGATGTCGAGGGGCACGGCCGCGATGCGCTGGTAGTGGGGGTTCATCACCTTCATCGGCGTGTTCACGAACAGGCACGGCCGCTTGGTCGCGTACGAGAACTCCGACGCGATGGTGGACCAGTCCGTGACGACGATGTCAGCCGAGTAAACCGTCTCGTTCGAGCTGAAATCGGACTCGAACTCCAGGCGTTCCGTGCCCGCGTAGCCGGCCTGGATGCCCGCCCAGGCCTCGCCGAAGCGCTTGACGAACTCCGGGTGCGGACGCACGATGACGCGGAACCCGCTCGCCAGGAGCGGGCGGACGACCTCGTCCAGGCACGTCTCCAGCAGGTTGTCGGCCTGCCAGCTCGGCGCGACGAGCGCCACCGGCGGATCGTTCGGTGGCGCGCCGAGGCGATCCGCGCGGGCGTCCAGCAGGTCGTCGAGCAGCGGGTACCCGGTCTTGACGAGGCGCTTCGCCGGCAGTCCGTAGGTGGCCTCGGTTTGGCGCATCTCGGCGACGTGGTTGGGGCCGTAGCAGAAGATCGTGTCGAAATGGTCGAGGGCTCCCTCGCGCAGCACGAGGTGGAGGCTCGCCATGCCGTGGTCCATGTAGATGTACTCGACCGTGCGGTTCACCAGCGAGCGCTTGAGGTGGTACTTCTCCAGGTCCGGCGTCGTCATGAGGCACACGTCCACGTCGAGGCGCATCATGAACGCGATCAGGGCGCGCGGACCGACGTAGTACGTCCGGAGCCGCTCGCTCGTGCGGGTGAACACCTGGTCGTCGGGGTCGCTGGTGACGTAGTGGATCGTGACGTCCGTGTGGGCGAGCAGCCACGACACGAGCCGGGCGTAGTACTTCCAGTAGCCGGAGCCCTCGGAGTAGATCATCAGCCCCTTGGGGCCGGCGCCCTCGAAGGCCGCGATGTCGGCGCGCTCGCGGGCGTGCAACGTCCGGGCGAGGCGGCGCTTGGCCAGGCGCTGCGCCCACGTCGGGCCGGGCGGGGGCGTGAGTTTGGCGTAGTCGAGCAGCTTGCGGGGGTCGTCCCAGCGGTTGCACACGAACACGACGCCGATCGACATCAGGTTCGCGGTCGTCCAGTACAGGCCGAAGCCGCCGGGCAGGATGAGGGCGAAGTAGAACGAGAACACGACGAGGAACGCCGTGATGCCCCACCGCGACCCGGGGCCGGCGAAGCGCTGCAGCACGTAGTACCGGTTCTGGTACAGGCTGAGCGCAAGGGCGGAGGCCGCCGCGAGGAACGGCCAGACGATCGTCCACGACGTCCACGAGGGCACGGCCCCGAGGTCCAGGCCGAGGAAGTGCAGGTCGATGGAGCCGACGCGGGCCAGCACGGACGGGTCGGCTGCGCCCGCGAACTCGGCCGATCGCGTCGCCATCAGGTCGATGACGCGGATCTGGGCGCCGCTGCCCAGGGCGTGGGGCGTGGTGTCGAGCAGCAGGGCCGCCCGTTGCACGAGCGCGGCGATCACGGGGTTGCCCAGGTGGCACAGGTGGCGCAGCGGGTGGTAGACGACCTGGATCACGCCGAGAATCAGCGGCACCTGCACCAGCAGCGGCAGCACCGCCGCCCAGTTCGAGTAGCCTTCCCGCTTGTGGAGGGCCCGTTGCTCATCGAGGATCAGCGTGTTGTTGCCCTCGAAGCGGCGCTTGATCGCGTCCAACTGCGGACGCATCCGCACCATCGTGATGGCGTTGCGCTGCCCCCACGCGGACAGCGGCAGCAGGATCAGCTTCGTCAGCAGCGTGAACAGAATGATCGCCCACGCGTATGAGCGGACCAACCAGTAGCACCCGTACAGGACGTACCCGA
>WQUE01000212.1 GCA_009785885.1 Actinomycetes bacterium | reverse complement strand
GCTCATGGCCGAGTCGGGCGACGCCGCCACCGTGCGTACCGAGGCGGCGTTCGAGGCGCTCTCGGTGGCGGTCCGCCGTGGCCTTGCCGAGCGGCTGCGGGCGGTGGTGGTGACGACGGCGGCGACGCTCCGCGCGGCGCGCGCCGTTCAGGCTCTCCTGGATACGGCGCCGTCCGGGCCGGCCGCCGAGGATGTGGCGGCACAGGTGGACGACCTGGTGTTCCCCGGGTTCATCGGGTTCACGCGCGACCCGTGGTTCGGCTACCTGCCGCGCTACCTGGAGGCGGCGGCCCACCGGCTGCGCGAGGCGGGGATCGACCCCGGCCGCGACGCCCGCCGCCGCGACGAGCTCGCCCCACTGCTGGACGAGTACGCGGCTCTGCTGGACGCCGCACCACCCGGCCCGTCCCGTCCCGAGATAGAGGACGTCGCGTTCCTTCTGGAGGAGTTGCGCATCCAGGTTTTCGCCCAGACGCTGGGCACCCACGTCACCGTCTCGCCCAAGCGGATACGCCGGGCGATTGCGGAGGTCCGTGCGGGCTTGGCCGCGGGCTAGATCGTGCGGACAGGCGAATCCGGCTCGTGGGCGGCGGCCGTGTGGCATTCTGGTGAGCATGCCGAACAATGTCGATGAATTGATCGCGACGCTGCGCCTGACGCCCGCCGGCGACGGGCAGACGTTCCGCGGCGGCCAGGTGCGTACCTACTTCCAGCGGACCTTCGGCGGGGAGGTGCTGGCGCAGGCCCTGCTCGCCGCCTACCGTTCCGTCACCGACCCCGATCGCGCGGCGCATTCGCTCAACGCGTACTTCCTTCGGGCAGCCGACGCGACGCGCCCCATCGACTACAAGGTGCAGAACCTGCGCGACGGCGGCAGCTTCTCCACGCGGCGCGTCACGGCGATCCAGTCGGGCACTCCCGTGTTCACCCTGTCGGCGTCCTTCCACCGGGACGAGCCCGGCCTGGATCATGCGCTCCCACAGCCGACCGTCGGCGTGCCCGACCCGGAGGAGTGCCGGCCGATCTCCGAGGTCCTCGATGAGCGTTTCGGGCCGCTGCCCCTGTTCCACGAGTGGGACTGCCTCGATGTCCGGTTCGCCGGCGATTCGACGACGGTCTGCGCCGTCGACGGTTCCAGCCCGCAGGCGTGGATGCGCGTGTGGGCGCGCACGGAGTCGCCGTTGCCTCCCGACGCGCCGCCACGCCTGCACCAGGCGGTCCTGGCGTATCTGTCGGACATGACGCTGCTGTCGGTCAGCGCGTTGCCGCACGAGATCGCGTTCATCTCGAACCAGGTCCAGGCAGCATCCCTCGGCCACTCCATGTGGTTCCACCGCCCCGCGCACGCCGATCGCTGGCTGTTGTACGACATGGTGTCGCCCAACGCGCACGCCAGCATCGGCTTCAGTTCGGGCCACCTGTTCCAGGATGGCGAACTGATCGCCTCGTGCAGCCAGGAGGGGCTGGTCCGCGTCGTCGACGACCGTCCGATGCTCACCTGATCAGGCGGCCAGCTGGACACCCTCCTGCTGCATGATCCTCAACGCGGCCCGTTCGAGTTGGCGTACACGCTCGGCCGTGATGCCCCAGTGGAGGCCGATGTCGGCCAGCTTCTCGACGGTTCCGTCGCGCAGCCCGTAGCGCCGCCGCACGATGTCGGTGGAGCGCTCGTCGAGACTCTCCAGCAGCGTTTCCAGACGGTCGCGGTTCTCCTGGTCGAGCATCGCCTGGTCCGTCTCCGGGTTCTGCTGCTGGGCGAGCAGGTCTGCCAGCGAGGTGGTCGAATCCGAGTCGATCGGTGCGTCCAGGCTCACGTGATCGTAGGCGTAGCGCAGCAACTCGGCGATCTTCTCCGGCTCCATGTCCAGCTCGGCGGCGATCTCGCGGGGCGTCGGTTCGCGGCTCAGGGCGTTGCTCAGCCGCCGGCGCGTGTTGATCGCCTGGCTGATCAGTTCGGCGACGTGCGCCGGCAGGCGGACGATGTGGCCGTGATGCGCGATGCCACGGGTGATCGCCTGACGCACCCACCAGGTGGCGTACGTCGAGAACTTGTAGCCCTTGGCGTAGTCGAACTTCTCGACCGCTCGGATGAGACCGGCGTTGCCCTCCTGGACGAGGTCCAGCAGGGGCAGCTGCGTGATGCGGGCGTACTTGCGGGCCAGTGACACGACGAGCCGGAGGTTGGCCTGGATGAACGACGCGAACGCCGTGCGGCCTTCACGCGCGATGGTGAGCAGCTCGTCCTTCGTGGCCTTCACGCTCGTTGTCACGGTGCCGTCCAGCACCCGCTCCGCGAACTGGCCGGCCTCGATGGCGCGCGCCAGCGTCACCTCCTCCTGGGCGGTGAGCAGCGGAATCTTGGCGATGGCATCCAGGTACAGGCCCACCGAGTCACGGCCCTCGATCCCCTGGGACTGGGCTGATCTCAACCGGGGCATGGTCATGCCGCCAACTCCTTCCCTCGTCGGTCGCGATGGCCCCTCGGAACCGGCGGGGCGTCTCTCGCGTGCCCCACTCTATCAAAAGAATAGGACCAGTACAACACCGGTCAATGAAACCGCATCGATATGATGCGATAAAGCCATCCGACAAGGCATTTCGTCCTTGACTCGGTCGTGCACTTGCGCTTGGGAGTGCGGCAGGACGCCGCCAGGTCCGGCCGTTCTCCGGGCCGCCGGCTTCCCGCCGGCCTTCGCCGCTGCGAGCTTTCGGACGCCGCCGCTCTTGCGGCCTCACGGCGGCCATGGCATAATGGCGAGACAGGCGTGGTTTGACACGTGCGGGATTATGTGTGCGCCAAAACGTGCCGCCTGAGGTGTCGAGAAAGGTTGATCGTTGTCGTCTCGTGTCGCCAAAGTCGCCGATATCCCCCCGGATGGCATGCCCCCGGTCGACGATCCTGCTCCCGCTCCGCGTGCCCCACGGACGCGCGCGCGCACCGCTCAGGCGACCAAGGCCGACGCCGCGCCACCCGAGGACAAGCCGGCCGAGGTCCAACCGGACGACAAGGCTCCCGCCCGGCGGAAGGCGCGGCCCTCCCGGGCCAAGACTGCGGACGTCCCCGCGGAGGCGACGCCGACGACCTCCCCGCGGCCCCACAAGGCCACGTCGCGCCGCACAACCGCCTCGCCGGGTGCGTCGGCTGAGCCCGACTCCGCGTCCGACGACACCGCCCTGGGGAACGATTCACCGGCCGAGCCCAGTGCGTTGGATCTGGTCCCCGACATCGACGCCGACGCGATCCTGGCCGACGACGACGTGCTGACGGTTGCGGACGTCGTGCTGGCGGGCGAGGATCTGCCGCACGATCGCCTCCTGTCCGTGAATCTGGAGCGCGACGGCGACGACTTGGTCGTCAAGGTGGGGGCGCGGCGCAGCCTGGACGATGTCGACGAGACCCTGATCGACCTGGCCGAGGCGGAGCGCGAGGAGGCCGAACTCCTGGCCGAATCGGCCGACGAGGAGTCCGAGGACGAGGGCTTCAGCCTGTCCGACAGCGACGACAACGACGAACCAGAACAGCAGATCACGGTCGCCGGCGCAACCGCCGATCCGGTGAAGGACTACCTGAAGCAGATCGGCAAGGTCGCCCTGCTCTCGGCCGAGCAGGAGGTGGAGCTGGCCAAGCGGATCGAAGCGGGGCTGTTCGCCGACGAGCAGATGGCCGATCCGTCCGTCACGATCAGGGCATCCGACCAGCAGGATCTCGACTGGATCGTCGCCGACGGTCACCGTGCCAAGAATCACCTGCTCGAAGCCAATCTGCGTCTGGTCGTGTCGTTGGCGAAGCGCTACACCGGCCGCGGCATGCTGTTCCTCGATCTGATCCAGGAGGGGAACCTCGGGCTGATCCGGGCCGTGGAGAAGTTCGACTACACGAAGGGCTACAAGTTCTCGACGTACGCCACGTGGTGGATCAAGCAGGCCATCACCCGGGCGATGGCCGACCAGGCCCGCACGATCCGTATCCCCGTCCACATGGTCGAGGTGATCAACAAGCTCGCGCGTGTGCAGCGCCAGATGCTGCAGGATCTCGGACGCGAGCCGACGCCGGAGGAACTGGCCAAGGAACTCGACATGACCGCCGAGAAGGTGATCGAGGTCCAGAAGTA
>WQUE01000211.1 GCA_009785885.1 Actinomycetes bacterium | reverse complement strand
CTGTCTCACGCGGGACGTCCTACCGCGTGTTCGGCCGCCGGGAGAGTCGGCCGAAGGTGTAGTACGCGGCGCAGGCACCCTCGGGGGACACCATGCACGTACCGACGGGGTTCTCCGGCGTACACCCCGTACCGAAGACGCGGCACTGCCAGGGCTTGATCTGGCCGGACAGGACCGCCCCGCACTCGCAGGCGGGGTGGTCGGCGACGCGGACGGCGGGCAGGTCGAACCGCCGCTCGGCGTCGTACTCGGCGTACGCGTCCGCCAGGCGGTAACCGGAGTCGGGAATGTACCCGAGCCCGCGCCACTCGAACGTGTCCCGCGGCGTGAACACCTCGGCCATGAGACGCAGCGCCGCCGCGTTGCCCTCGGGGCGGACGACCCGCGCGTACTGGTTCTCCACCTCGCAGCGGCCTTCGACATACTGGGTGAGCAGCATCGCCACGGACTGGAGGATGTCCAGCGGCTCGAAGCCGGTGGCGACGATGGGCAGGTGAAACTCGGCGGGGATGAAGGCGAAGTGATCCGAGCCGACCACCGTGGCGACATGACCAGGGCCGATGAATCCGTCGAGGCGTACATTGCGCGCCTCCAGCAGGGTCTGCAGGGGCGGGTTGATGAGTACGTGGTTGCAGAACACCGAGAAATTGGCGACCCCCTCGGCGGCGGCACGCGCGAGGGTGATGGCAGTGGACGGGGCGGTCGTCTCGAAGCCAACGGCGAAGAACACCACTTCGCGGTCCGGGTTCTCGCGGGCGATCTTCAGGGCGTCGAGCGGGGAGTACACGAACCGTACATCCGCGCCGCGCGCCCCCGCCTGCTGGAGGTTGCCGGTGGTACCGGGGACGCGCATCATGTCGCCGAACGTGGTGAAGATCACCCCGGGGCGTTCGGCCAGCCAGATCGCGTCGTCGACCCGGCCCATCGGGATGACGCAGACGGGACAGCCCGGGCCGTGGACGAACTCCACCGCCTCGGGCAGGAGGTGCTCCAGGCCGAACCGGTAGATCGTGTGGGTGTGCCCGCCGCACACCTCCATGAAGCGCATCGTCCGGCCGAGCCGGCCGGACAGCGCGGCAATGGTGGCCACCAATTCCTTGGCGGCGCCCGGATCCCGGAACTCGTCGACGTACCTCATAGGATCGCGGTGTCTGAGTACGCGGCCATCTCGTCGGCGAACGGTTTGCCGAGTTTCTGGATCTGGTCGAGCGTGGTGGCGGCCTCGGCCGCGTCGATGGTGGCGAGGGCGAACCCGACGTGGACCAGGACCCAGTCGCCGACCCCCACACCATCGTCCTTCACCAGGCTGATGGAGATCTCGCGCTCGACGCCGGCCACAGCGACGGTCGCTAGGTCGCCGGGCAGGATGGCGACGATCTCACCGGGGATGCCAAGACACATCATTCCTCCTTAGCAGATACGTGGAAGCGGGTCGCCGATGAGCATATCGACCAGCCGGGTACCGCCGAAGGCGTTCCGGATCGCGACAACGTCCTCCAGGTCCGTGGTGATCTCACCGATCACGCCGGCCCGGGGCGCGCCCGCCTGGTGCAGGGCCGCCACGGCGGCACCCGCGTACCCGGGGTCGAGTACGGCCATGAAACACCCTTCGTTGGCGACGTACAGGGGGTCGATGCCGAGCATGTCGCAGGCGCCGCGCACCATCGGGTCCACGGGGATGGCGTCGTCGTCGAGCAGGAGGCCCAACCCGCTGGCCTGGGCGAGCTCGTTGGCGATGGTACCCAGCCCGCCCCGGGTGGCGTCGCGCATCCAGCGGACGGCCTCGGGCGGTACGGCGGCGTACACGGCCTCGACCCACCCGTTGACTGGCGTCGAGTCGGAGGCGATCGGTGCCTTCAGATCGAGGTTGCCGCGGGCGATCATGACGGCCATGCCGTGGGCGCCGATCGGACCGCTCAGGACGATCCGGTCCCCACCCTGGACCCGCCGGGCGCCGAGCAGACGACCGGGTGGTACGACGCCGACGCCGGACGTGGTGATGTACACCTGGTCGCCCGTGTTCTTCGGGACGACCTTCGTGTCACCGGTGACGATGCGGACACCGGCGCGCTCCGCGGCGCGGGCCATGTCGGCCACGACCGCCCGCAGGTCGTCCACCGGCAGTCCCTCTTCGAGAATGAACGCGGCCGACAGCCAGCGGGGTTGGGCACCGGCCACGGCCAGATCGTTGACCGTACCGTTGACGGCCAGTTCCCCGATGCTGGCACCCGGGAAGCGGATGGGGCTGACCACGTACGAGTCGGTCGAGTACGCAAGCCGGCCCGCCGCGACGTCCAGCACGGCGGCGTCGCCGAGCTCGTCGGGATCCGGCGCGCCGAAGGCGTCGATGAAGATCGCATCGACCAGGGTGGCCGACGCCTTGCCGCCCGCCCCGTGGACGAGCGTCACGCGGTCGGCGGTGAGCGGTGTACGACGGTGGCGCGCCTGATCGATCCGGCGCAGCACGTCCGCTTCGGTCGTCGCCCGGCCGTCACTCATGAGCGTACCCCTGCCAGGCGCGCCGGGGCCCACCGCTCCGGCGCGAGGGTCGCGATGGCGGTCTTGGCGTGGACGAGGACCAGGTCACCGGGGCGGACCTCGCCCACCAGGGTCGTGTCGACCTCCTCAGGTCCCCACGGGGTCTCGACCAGGGTCGTACCGGCGGCGCTCGAGGGCGGGCGCACGACTGTACAGGCCACGGCCTCGTCGGCGCAGGTCAGGCACCCCCTCTCATCCTGGCCGTACGCCACAGTGGTGCTTTCCGGCCCCTCGCCGGGATCCGGTTGGGCGATCATCCCGCCTCCTTTGTGTGGCCCAGTGGCTTCATCCTACCCTCACCGGCATCGAGCGCTGCCAGACCGGCCAGGGCCTGGCCGAGGGACAGGCCGCCGTCGTTGGACGGTACGACGCGGTGGCGCCGGACCGTGTACCCGGCCGTCGTCAACTCCGAGGCTAGCCCGTCCGAGATCAGGCGGTTGGCGAAGACGCCGCCGGTCAGCCCGATGGCTGCGGGCGGGGCCGCGACACCGGCGACGGCACGGGCGATCACGTGGACCAGACCCGTGTGGAACTGGTGGGCGAGGCAAGGTACGGGCCGGTCATCGGCCAGGCCGGCGAGAACGGCGGCGACGACCTCGTCCACGGTGGTGGCCGTCGCGGGGTGGTCGTGCGGGCACCGCCGGGCGACCGTTTCCAGCTCCATCGCCGCCTGGGCCTCGTACGTCACCGTCAGGCACACCCCGGTCAGTGCGGCGATGGCGTCGAAGACCCGTCCGGCACTGGTCGTACGGACGACCCCGGCGTGGTTGGCCAATTGGGACCGGACAAGCGCGAACTCGTCGGGCCCGATCGCCGCGGCCAGCTTCCGCGGGACCGCCGCCCCGTACTCGGCGAGCAGGCCCAGCGCCGATTTCCAGGGATGGCGGATGGCCGAATCGCCGCCGGCCAGCCAGAATCCGGGCAGGTGCCAGGCCCGTTCGAAAGTCAGCGGGTCCTCGCCCACAATCAGGATCTCGCCGCCCCAGATCGTCTCGTCGTCGCCGTACCCCGTACCGTCGAGCACGACAGACGTCTCCGGCGGGCCGTCGGGACACTCGGCGCGCAACGCGAGGGCGTGGGCGTGGTGGTGCTGAACCGCGAGGAGCGGCACGCCCAGCCGTTCCGCCTCCCGTTCGCCCCAGGCGTGCGTCGCGTACCCCGGGTGTTTGTCGACGACGATGAGTTCGGGCACACGGCGGTGGGCGGTCCGCATCTGCGCCACGCTGGCCTCGAAGGCGCGCTGCGTCTCCAGCGAACCCATGTCCCCGATGTGGGCGCTGAGGAAGGCCATGCCGTCCCGGGTCAGGGCGAAGGTGTTCTTCAGTTCGGCTCCGACCGCCAGGACGCAGTGGTCGGACGAGCCCAGCCAGACCGGCAGCGGCGCGTACCCGCGGCTGCGCCGGATGGGCGTGACGGACTCCGCCTCGGTCATCACCACGGAGTCCTCGACCGGTACGTGGATGTCCCGGTTGTGCATGAGGAAGGCATCGACGATGTGGGAGAGGTCGCGACGGGCGTCGTCGTTGCGGTACGTCAGGGGCAGGCTGGACGAGTTGGCGCTGGTCGCGACGACAACGTCG
>WQUE01000210.1 GCA_009785885.1 Actinomycetes bacterium | reverse complement strand
CCCGCGCCCTCACAGCGCGCGGGCGAGCGCGGCCACGAACGCCGAGTAGCGCTCCAACTCCGCGTTGACGGGCGCGATGACCAGGCGGTCGGCCACCTCGTCGACGGATGTCAGCAGGCGGGCGTGCGCCAGGCCGGCGCGGTGCCGGGCCGACCATTCGACACCCACCCGCGCCAGGACCCCGAGGACGACCCCAACGACCAGCCCGCCGATCAACGCCAAGCCGGGAACGAGCAGGCCATGCCACCGCAGCAGCGGGGCACCCAGGGTGCCCGCCCCGACCAGCCACACCAGCCCGGCCACAGCGGCGGCGACGAGCACCCAATGGACGATCCGCACGGCGTTCCACCACGCCAGCGGCCGTTGCACGCCCACATCGGTTTCGGCCACGGCACGGTCGAGACTGTCGTCCAGTTCGGCCGCGTGGGTGAGACCCGCCTCCCGGACGGCCTGGGCCCAACCGAGCGGCAGGCCGGCCGACACGTTGTCGGTCACCGTCCGCAGAGCAGAGTCGAGGCGGGCCCTCCGTGCCCCGGCGTTGACCCGAAGCGACGTGCGCGGGACGGGTACCTCGGCCGGGGATTCATCCGCGTGGGGCGCGCTCCCCGAGGCGAGCCGGTCCATCCGCAGCATCTTCAGCGGGTCGGGCCGCAGCCGGTTGATCCAGCTCACCAGCGGCCAGCCCGTGACCGCCGACCCCCGCAGCCTGGTCGTCTCCCACACGGCCTGTGTCACCTCAGGCACGCCGGACGCCGCGGCCAGCGCGTCCCGCAGACGCACCAGGTCACCCGAGGACACCTGCCGGTTGCGGTTGCGGCTCAGGTCACCCACGAGGCCGGACGCCGCCTCGGACACGTCATGGGACAGACGGGCCGCCGCCAGGCGCTTGTCGCGCACCATCGTGAACAGCTCGGCGCGCAGATCCTCCAGTCCGCTGCCGGTCAGGGCCGACGTCGCCATGACGCGCACATCCCCCAGCCCCTCTTCCCGGAGCAGGCGCCGCAGATCGTCGAGAGCGACCGCCACGTGCGCCGGCGGCAACTCGTCGGCATGGTTCAGGACCACGATCATCACATCCGCGTACCGTGACATCGGACGCAAGTAGCGCTCATGCACGAGGTTGTCGGCGTACTTCTGCGGGTCGAGCACCCACACAAGGCCGTCGACCAGCCGCACCAACCGGTCGACTTCGAGCCGGTGCTCCCCCTGGGTGGAGTCGTGATCGGGCAGATCCAGCAGGGTGAGACCCGTCAGCCGGGCGTCCCCGCCCGCGACGAGGTGGTGCTGCGTCACCTTCAGCCAGTCGAGGAGCGCCCGGGGTGGTTCGACACCCCAGGATGCCGCCATCGCCTTACCGGTGGTCGGACGAGTCACCCCGGTCGGCGCGAACGACGAGCCGCACAGCGCGTTGAACAGGCTCGACTTGCCCGACCCGGTGGCCCCGGCCAGGGCGACGACGGTGCGGTCCCCGGACAAGGCCAGCCGACGGTCCACCTGCTGCACGACCTGGCGGGCGTGCGAGAGCGCCGGTTGCGGACTGCGTCCCGCGCCCAGCTTCACGGCCTGGGCGAGACTCAGCACGCGGTCGATCAGCACCGGCGCTGCCGGCGGTGCCGTGCCAGGCATCAGCCCATCACCCCCTGTCCGGGTTCCCGACCCTGATCCGTTGCGGCGGGCGCCTCGTCGGGGGCGGGCGGCGGCGCCGGCGGAGGAATCGGGATCGTCTGCGTGTAGTGGACACCCGCGGCGTCCCCATCGGCGTACCACGATCCGTCGCTGACACGGGTCTTCGAACCGGACGACGGAGGCGACCCCGCGCCGAGGACCGGCGCAGCGGCCCGGGCGGTGCGCACGTCGCCGATGGCGTCGGTCAACTCGTCCGGCAGGCGGTCCGACACCTGGAGACTCTCGCCGACGACCGTGAACCGGGAAAGCTCCGTGGCGAGCAGACCCTCCACGCGCGCATCCAGCGCGCCTTTCGCAGTCTTGGCCAGCCGGCGCACGGCCTCCCCACCGAAGATCGACTCGAGGAGCCGCTGGGCGACGACGGTCGTCCCGCCGGCGACGCCCAGTTCGGCGCCGGTCAGGCCGCCGGTGTTCGCGAAGATGACCAGCGTCAGCGCGGCCCCGACCGCGTTCACCCCGGTCGCGGCGATGCGGGCCGTCAGACGCTTGCCCTCGCCCTCGTCCGCGACCAGCTCCAGCACGTCGTTCTGCCATGCGCGAATGAGACGCTGGACCCCCTCCGGGTAGCCGGCAGAGGCGCGCGCCAACTCGGGATGGTCCGCCATCAGGGTGCGTCCCACCGGATTGGCCTGCCACGCCTGCCCGGCGCGTTCGGCGGCCGCCTGGCCCGCCTCGGCGAGAAGCGCCTCGAGCCCGGCCCGGGCCGCGTCCTGTCCGCCGTCGACCGGCTCCTCGGCGTGCGCCCGGAACAGGCCCGTGACCTTGTCACGCATCCAGGCGACGCCCTGGTCGATCCGCTTCACGAACTCGGAAGTGCCCACGTAGTCATGCCAACGCGACAGCACCTCGCCGCGCAGCAGCGTCCCGTCCCCGGACTGCTCCGCGACCCGTTTCTGCGCGTCACGGTAGGCGAGTGCGGCGTCCTCCTGCAAGGACGCGAGCGCCTCGATCTGCTGCAACGCCGCATCGGCCACCAGCTCGGAGGTGGCCAGCAGCGCCGAGATCGCCCCGTCCAGCGTGCGCAGGACGACGAGCTGCCGCCGGGCGCTGTCGGACGCCAGGCCCGCGAGCCAGCTGCGTACGGGGGCGATGACGGCGTCACCCAGCAGCCCCTCGCGATCCACCGCCGACTCCGGCACGACGAAGAGCGGCGCGGCGTCGAGGCCGGCCTCGTGCATCAGCCGCTTCAGGTCGGCCGGCACCGCCTCCAGCGCAGCGGGCGGCACGCGGTCGAGGACGATCGCGACGCCCGCCTGCCGGCCCGCCGCCGCGCGCAGAAACTCCCACGGGACGGCGTCGGAGTAGCGCGCCGCCGACGTGGTGAACAGCCACATGTCCGCCGCCTGCAGGAGTTGTGCCGCGAGATGCCGGTTGGCGTCGACGACCGAGTCGATGTCGGGGGCGTCCAGCAGCGCGAGGCCGGGAGGCAGCGTCGGCTCGGAGATCAGTTGCAGCGAGGACGGCGAGATGCTCGTCGTGCGCGTGCGCACCAGGCCCGGCAAGACACGGTCGTCGGCGAACCAGTGCTCGTCGGCCGGGTTGTAGACGAGGACCGGGGCGCGGGTCGTCGGACGGATCACGCCGGGCGCGCTCACAGGACGGCCGATCAGCGAGTTGACGAGCGTCGACTTGCCGGCCCCCGTCGAGCCGCCCACCACGGCGAGCATCGGGGCGTCGAGGTTCACCAGGCGCGGCAGGATGTAGTCGCCGAGCTGGCCGGCCGACGACGCCGCCTGGACGCTGCGTTCCTTCGCGTCGGGCAGGGGCAGCGGTAGGCGCACCAAGGCCAGCGTGTCGCGCAGTCGGGTCAGCGCCACGACCAGCTGTGCCGCCTCAGCCACCCCGCCCCCTCACCTCCATGTGATACCGAGTGCCAGTCTCGCACGAATCCCGCCGTGACGCGCGCTTCCACACCGGGGCGATATCAGACGCGGCGCGGCGGCCCACCATACGGGGGCGCGGCCGGCGCCACTCCGACCGGCGCAGGAGGGCGCGGTGCGGCCGGCGCAGGCGGCCAGCCGCTCGGCGTTGCCGCATACACGCCGGACGGCAGGGGCGCCGGCGAGACGTATCCCGGCGCCGCCTCGCGGGCCGGCCACCAGCGCGGACGCGAGCCGCCCCACCACGTCTTGAGTCGCGTGATGGGATGCCACGTATCGGGCTTGATGCGCAGCCCCGCCGGATCGTCCAGGGCCAGTCCGCGCAGGGCCCGGATGTCGATCAGCAGTTCGCGCTCCCGCGCCAGGCCGGGCGCATCGACGAGGGCGTCGATCATCGCGGCCCGCAGGTAGGCCAGCTCGGTGATGTCGGCGATCAGCGTGACCGTCGCCTTGTACACGCGCACACCGCGCAGCAGCGCGGCGAAGGCGAGCTTGAACCGCACCGTGAGCCGGTCGAAGATCCGCGGATCGGATGGCTTCAACCACCCCATCCGGACGTAGTCG